>JAEXGM010000138.1 GCA_023450835.1 Bacillota bacterium
CAAAGTCCTGTGCCTTACCGCTTGGCGACAGCCCAATGGTACTATTACCAAGGTGGATAAAGGGATTCGAACCCTTGGCCTCCAGAGCCACAATCTGGCGCGCTAACCAACTGCGCTATACCCACCACAAACAATAACACCTTATCTTGTCCATATTGTAAACACAACATCGCTGTCTTATTCCACTGTTGTGCATATGCCTAGACAAGATAAAATGTGCCAGAAGGGATTCGAACCCCCGACACATGGCTTAGAAGGCCATTGCTCTATCCAACTGAGCTACTAGCACACAAACGATGTACAAAAGTACATCAAGCGGGTGATGGGAATCGAACCCACGTATCTAGCTTGGAAGGCTAGTGTTCTACCATTGAACTACACCCGCATATGAAATTTTATCTTTTGTCACTTTTAAAATCGGGGTGACAGGATTTGAACCTGCGACCTCTTGATCCCAAATCAAGCACTCTAGCCAAGCTGAGCCACACCCCGTTTTGGCCTTATTTTATGCGGCTCTCGTGACGCAAGAATTATTATATAATAGAGCCTTTCAATTGTCAACAACTTTTTAAACTTTTTCAAATTTTTCTACAATGCCTTGTCTTGGCAGATTTTCGGCCTTATTGTATATTAATTTCATTCATTCTAACGGCCATGCCTTCCCAATTTGCCGCAGGATTTGGCAGGAGATTTCGCAGGCACTAAGTCCCTTCATCAGGAGAGATAGTTAAGCGTAAAATGCGCTATCCCCTTCTGATCGATTTCCATAATAATATAGGAAGGTTTACCATTCTCCTGCCTTGGCTGGCTTATGCTCCCCGGATTCACGGCCCATACACCGGTGCTAAGATCGATTGCCGGCTTATGGGTATGCCCATACAATACGATGTCAGCCCCCTGCTGGGAAGCTGCCTCTTTTATTCTTCCCGTACCAAAATTGACACCATAACGGTGACCATGGGTCATAAATATCGTATACTTCCCAAGGACAAGCGTTTTGTCTCTTGGTACATCAGCGAAAAAATCATTGTTACCGGCTACAAATTCAACAGGACAATCTGCTAATGCTTCGATATAATCCTCGCCGCTTTCAAAATCCCCTAAATGAAGCATTAAATCAATGGGGCTTACTTTTTGAATTACTTTCTCAAGGTTTGTGACTCTTCCGTGAGAATCGCTCACAATCAGTATTTTCATAAATTATTTTATGTTCTGTTCCACATTACCTTTCTAATGTATTTTTACAACAATTCTTTTAACTTTTCTTTCATACTGTTAAGTGCTTTGCCTCTATGGCTCACTTTATTTTTGTCCTCCGGTGATAGTTCCGCTGAAGTACAGCCAAACTCCGGCAGCCAGAATATAGGGTCATAGCCAAATCCATTCTCTCCGGCAATGTTTTCGCCAATGAAGCCCTCAAAAACACCTTTTGTAGTATATATCCTTCCGTCCGGAAAGGCACATGCGATTACACATACGAACCTTGCACTTCTTTTTTCTAAGGGAAGTCCTTTCACCTGCTCCAGAATATAATTATTTTTAATATCATAGGAGGTGTCCTCTCCCATAAATCTGGCTGAATACACCCCCGGTGCTTTATCCATGGCATCCACTTCCAGACCGGAATCGTCGGCTAGTGCAATTTCTCCCGTCATTTCCATTATGGTTCTGGCCTTTATAATAGCATTCTCTTCAAAAGTTGTACCGTCTTCCACTATATCTATGTCTATTCCCGCTTCTTTCATGGATAGGATCTGGTAATCAAAATCCGCCAATATCATTCTGATTTCTTTCATTTTGCCTTCATTACCTGTTGCAAATATTATTCTGCGCATGTTAATCCTTTCGTGAATACCTAATCTTCGATTTGATATTCGTGATACGTAGTTGGAAAACCATATTTTTGTTTTTCAATCCACCGCATTTCTGTACTCATTCTTATTTTTTCATACTTCTTTTATATATTCATTATCAGTTCGATGTTTTCGTTTTATTGATTTCCCCAAGGGCTTTCTTAATTATTTGCGCGATAGCTTCCGCTATTTCTTTCTCTTTATCCTTGGATTTTAATTGAGCCAGCTCTTCTTTATTCGAGAGAAAACCCGTCTCAATTAATGCTACCGGCACCTGAGATTTATGTATTATCAGTATCTCATCTCCGGTCACCAGACCTCGATTGACATATCCCGTTATCCCCTTCAGTTCATCCAAGGCAATACGTGCGAGTTTTTCCGAGGTAAATGCCCCCTGCTGTTCCTCACTCTTATATAATACCTCAACGCCTCTTGGCAAAGAGGATTCGCTGGAATTACAATGTATGCTTAGAAACATATCAGCCTTTACATCATTGGCAAGATTTACTCTTGGATTTAGATATACGGTATCATCCCCTGTTCTGGTATAATAAACCTTAATTTTCTCACGGTCAAGTATCTCTTTTAAATCCAGAAGTATTTTTAGGTTAATGCTTTTCTCATAGGAGGTGCCATCTGCGGCTTTAGCCCCCGGGTCTTTTCCGCCATGCCCTGCATCGAGGACCACAATGTTATCATAGACACTTGCCGGTTCCTTTAACAGCACATAGATTTTTCCATCTTCCTCCTGTATATCCGGAGCATAGACATGATCCAGCGTAAAACAAATATCCGCTTCATATTCCTTGTCCGAGAGTTTCTTATAGTCAATGGTAAAGTCAGTTACCGGATCTGCCTTAAGGGACTCCGGGACTGTCCCATAAGCGGAAATCCCTCCGGTTGCAGATATGACCTCCGGTATAAGATACTCATCTTCACCTGTTGTATTTTTCTCTATAATACCCTGATAGGTCTTATCCTGATTTACTCTGACAACCCCATCCTCTGTAAGACTTTCTTCCTTTAAGCCTTTTATAGTCAGGGTTATCTTTCTGTTTATATAATCCTCACTTAGGGTATATACGGCAGTATTTCCTGTATTTTCAATTATAATATATTTCTCTCCCAATTCCTCTTTTGATTCATTGGCAGTGGATAAATAACCCTTACTCTTATTATTTTGCTCGTAGTATGTTGTCCTGTCTTCCGTCGAAGCGGAAACCTGCCCCTTACCTTCTGAGCTATCCGTCAGAATCATTGAAAGCATCAGCACAGACAGCATCAGAACAAACGTAAAAACAGCTAAATTCTTAAGTGCTTTCTCTCCCATAGTATAATCCCCCTGTTAGGAAGATTATACTATGCATCCTATTATTCTACAATATACAAAATAATGCTACATATTTCCTGTGTCCCATACCCCTTGCCGGCACTGGATTTTACGAAATTTAAAGCTCCTGGGTAATTAGTAATAGATTTGGACTAATTCCTTTAAGCTGATTTTGCCACCTGAAACAGTGAGTAAACAAATTAACATTATAAAAGAGGCTGTTATCCAACTAATTATTTATTAGTATGACAACAGCCTCTATATAAGGTATTAATTAAAAATATTTCTCTTATACTTCGTTTATTTTTCTTCTTGATTCGGAGCTGCAGACTCTCTTTTCGGCGGGCGGGGACCCATGAACTGATAAAAATAGGTCTTGAGCATTCCATTATATATTTTTCGGTTTTTATCTTCTTTTCTTCCTATATACTTTACTGCATCCTCATAGCTGGTTATTAAAAACATAGACCAGGCATCCAGCTTTGAGTATACTTTTCCAATCTCTTTATAAAGACCGGGAAGTGCCTCCTGGTCCTCCAACCTTTCACCATAGGGAGGGTTTGTAATAATGAACCCATATTTCTTACTATGACTTAATTCACTTAAAGGCTTTTGCTGAAAATGGATATAGCTGTCTACATCCGCCAATGCTGCATTTTGTCTTGCAGCCTTAATAATATCCCCGTCGATATCAAATCCTTGTATCGTCATCTGGACATCCTTTTTCCTTACATCATTTGCTTCCTCAATGGCCTGATACCACACCTGTTTCGGTGCCAAAGCCCAATTTTCAGCCAGGAAGGAACGATTCATTCCCGGTGCGATATTAGCTCCTAACATAGCTGCTTCGATAGGTATTGTACCACTGCCGCAAAAAGGATCTATTAATATTCTGTCTTCTTTCCAGGGTGTCAGCATAATGAGAGCTGCCGCAAGAGTTTCCGTAATCGGAGCCTTACTTGCTAATTTACGATATCCCCTCTTATGAAGAGATTCTCCTGACGTATCTATTCCAATGGTTATTTCATCCTTCATAAAAGTTACACGGATTGGAAACTGTTCTCCGTCTTCCGGGAACCATTCTATCTTATAAACCTGCTTAAGCCTTTCAACAATCGCCTTTTTCATAATAGACTGAATGTCAGAAGGGCTGAACACTTTACTCTTAATTGAGGTAGCCTTTGCCACCCAAAACTTTCCGTCCTTGGGTATATAATTCTCCCAGGGAAGAGCCTTTGTCTTTTCGAACAATTCATCAAAACTCTCTGCTTTGAATTTGCCTACTTTAAGGAGTATACGTTCCGTCGTGCGTAAGAATATATTGGCTCTGGCAAAAGCCGTCTCATCTCCTGCAAAGATGACTTTCCCATCTTCCACTTGTTTAATCTCATAACCCAAATCTAAAATTTCTTTTTTCAGGACACTTTCTAATCCGAAGTGGCACGGTGCTAAAAATTCATACTGGTTCATTTACTGTACTCTCTTATCCTTTCATCTATGGCAAATTAAACTGCCCATTGATTATAACATATGGATTTTACCAATGCAATAAATAACCGGGAATAACTGCCATGAACTGTATTTCTAATATTCCAGGGGGCCTCTGTAAGCATTCAGCCCACCGTAGATATTCTTTACCATATATCCCTCATTGCTTAAATCCCTGGCAAGCAGAAGGCTTAAGTTACCTCTTTCACAATATAGAATTAAAAGTTTATTTCTTGGTATATTTCTCTGTCCGTCCTCAAAGTTACTATAGGGTATATTAATAGCTGACGGAATATGCCCCTGCCTAAAGTCAGCGTATTCTCTGATATCTATTATTTGTGTATCTGCTCTTCTTATGTAAAATATAATATCTTTTGCACGTATCGTTTCAAAAGTCATATTATCACCTGCGCTTTGATATTATAATATTCTCAGAAAATTCAATTGTGCACTTAGCGGTAAAGGTGACTTCCGTTATTTCAATCTCTTCAAGTTCTGCTGCCGAAGACCAATACACAAAAAATAAGCCTTCACCAGGCTTATTTTCTGTGCTCAATCTTTGTTTACATTCCAAGCTTCAAGATCATTATTTTGATGTGTTACGAGCAGAATTAGAAGATGTTGTGTTCTTCATGTTATTCTTTGAAGAATTGGAAGAATTGGAATTCTTGGATGTTGTGTTGCTGGTAGTGTTTTTGCTGGTAGTATTCTTCTCAGAGTTTGATGAATAATCATTGTAATTGTTGCTTGTCATTTTAAAGGTCCTCCTAAAAATCATTATTTGTTGTGATTACAAGGTTATTATGGTCCTATTTAAAATGAAATATGCATTACCAAATATTTTTTTTATACAAATTCATAGCCTTATTCTTCTATTATATTAGTCATTTTAGTTACAAAAAAAACTATAAAAATTCTTGCAAATAATTTTTATAGCATCTTGCATAAATGACATTTATGTATTATAATATAGTTGTGTTAGAGATATTGAATGATTATCTAACACACTATATAACCCCTTATTAATTATTTATACTCCCCTCATCGAAACAACCGCCTTGGCTCCCCCTTGGCGGTTGTTTCACTATGCCGATATATATCACTAGCAAAATACTTCACAAAACCTCCTTATTTTCTTCTAAGTTCTTATATACTTACTTTTAAATTATTCTAAAGGCTTCCTGCTTCTTAGTTCCATCATCAACCTTATTCCTTATACTGTCAAAAAGGTAAACTATTCTTTTACCGGATTAAATTCTAATAAATACAGTAAAAATGGGTGTTTGAACCATTTATGTTAATTTTTTCTTATTTTTAATCCAAAATTATCTAGTATATGTAACAATATCCTTATTTTGATACCTATTCACTATATAATGGATAAGCTAAAAAGTCAATATACAAAATGTATATATATGTAATACTGTGGTAAAATTTCAAATCTTATTATTAAAATTGCACTAAAGTATATAAATCATCTTTCTGGTCCTGATTAATTCCAATGTAACGTAATGTAATCTGCTGGTTGCTATGATTGAAGGTATCCATAATAAGTCCTATATTATATTTTGATAATTTATAAGTCCAGTACCCCCAGGTCTTTCGTAAACTATGTGTCCCAAAGTTCTCTATTCCCATCAAATCAGCTGCCTCTTTCAAAAAACGATAGCTTTGAACTCTGCCAATATGACCACCTTTTTTACTCGGGAACAGATAATCGTCTGTCTTCATGTTGTGTAACTTTATATAAGCAGACAACTCTTTCTTTAAAGAATCATTTATCTTTATTTTCTTCTCTTTGGACGTTTTCTTTTCTTTTACAATCAGATACTCACGGTAAGTTCCATTCTGAAAAGTCAAAGTATCAATTTTAATAGGAAGAATGTCACTGATTCGGAGTCCGGTATTCAGACCAAATTTAAAAAGCAGAGCATATTTATCATCTTTTGCCTTTAAGTAATTATACATCTTTGTAATTTTTACTTTACTGCGTATCGGTTCTACTGTCATTTTTTTATTCCCTTTCTTTCGTGCTAATGTACTTTTTTCGACATTTTATTATAAAAGATACTTTGCAATAATGCAACTCTCATTGCAAAATTGAAAATATAGCTCTGAAAATGCTGATAAATAAAGGGTTTTATAAAAACCTTATGTATCATTTTAAGGATAATGTTACATGAAAATAAGTATTTATTTGGATATTTTACTACATAACTTATAAATTTTGTTCTTTAAAGATGCACCCTCCTTATAGGCACGTTGGAATTTTACATCATGGTATCAAGGCTCAATGAGCTTAAAAAATAAAGTGGAGGTATACAAATGAAAAATACAAGAAGTATAAAGACCAAACTGATCATATCTTTTGGTTTACTGGTAGTTGTTATTTGCGGAGGGCTTGGAATTCTTTCCTATATTAGTGCTTCTTCTGCAATGTCAGAGAATATCACAGAGTCTCTGAAACAATTAGCAGACAAATCATCTGACTTAATCCAGGAAAGAGTGAACTCCAGGCTGAATTCTCTTGAAGTAATGGCTGAAAGTGATACAATCCAATCTACTACTCTTTCAATGGAAGATAAACTTTCCTTATTAAAAAAGGAAGTTGATAGAGCCGGATATCTAAGAATGTCCATTGGCGATACCCAGGGAAATCTTTATACTACCGCCGGAACTACCGCCAATATAGCGGACAGAGATTATTTTAAGGCAGCATTAAAAGGACAGTCTTACGTATCTAATCCCATAATAAGCAAAACCGATAATATCCTTATCGTAACTTATGCGGTACCCATTAAATCAGGTGACTCCGTTATTGGAATCCTGACCGCCACAAGGGATGGTAATGAATTGAGCACTCTGACAGATGATATTCATTACGATACCAGCGGCACCGCATTTATGATAGATTCTTCAGGTGTAACCGTTGCCCATAGCGATAAAGAGTTAGTAAGTAATATGTATAATATAATGGATGAATTAAAGAAAGACCCTTCCCTTAGCCAGCTGGCTGCTCTTGAAAAAAAGATGATAGATGGGGATTCAGGCACCGGCGAATACACTTATGATGGAGCCAGCAAATTTATGGCTTACACACCGGTGAAAGGCACTAACTGGTCACTGGCAATAACCGCCCCTAAAAAAGAAGTCTTAAAAAGTATCAGTGACATCAAATTAATTATAATAATCATAAGTGTTGTATTCATTGCTATCAGTGTTATTATCACCTATATCATTTCAAATACAATTGCAAAACCTCTAAAATCAGCTTCAGATTATTTACATAAAGTCTCTTCCGGTGATTTTACAGGAAGAATTCCGGAGAAGCTGATGAAATCAAAAGATGAAACAGGACTTCTTGCTTCTTCCATTGATGTTATGCAGGCTTCCATAAAAAATATTGTAAAGGAAGTATCCGAGAAATCCCATGCTGTTGCGCAAATTCTGAATAGTATTAATTCTAATATGGAAAACCTGAACAGTAATATTGAAGGCATATCTTCTACTACAGAAGAGCTCTCAGCCAGTATTGAGGAAACTGCCGCTTCTTCCGAAGAGATGAGTTCTTCCGTCTCTGAAATTGAGAAAGCTTCCGAATCCATTGCTCAAAAAGCGCAGGATAGTACAACTACTCTTTCCAATATGTTAAGTACTGCGCAAGATATCCAAAAAAACTCTAAAACCTCAAGAAATAATGCAATTGAGATTTATGACAGAACGAAAGTCAATCTGCGAAGCGCCATTGAAAAATCGAAGGCTGTTGACCAGATCAATATTCTGTCCGGCGCTATTCTGGAAATCACTTCTCAAACTAATTTACTGGCTCTAAATGCAGCAATTGAAGCCGCTCGTGCAGGGGAAGCCGGCAAAGGATTTGCCGTTGTTGCAGAGGAGATTCGTAAATTGGCGGAAGACTCTAAAAATACGGTGGCAAAAATTCAGGATGTAACCTTGACAATTCTGGAGTCAGTTAATAATCTTTCATCCAGTTCCAATGAAATACTGGAGTTTATAGACAGTCAGGTAATGGATGATTATGCGAAACTTGAAGAGATCGGAGACCAATACAGCTTTCGTTCACTCGAAATAAATGATATCGTTACAGAATTCAGCGCAACCTCAGAAGAGCTTTTAGCTTCCCTTCAGGATATGACAAAGGCCATTAATGAGGTAGCCGGTGCTTCCGGAGAAGAAGCCTTAGGCGCCTCCACAATAGCTGAAGAGGCTGCCAGCGTTGTACAAAGGTCAAACGATGTCATAAAACTAACGGAAGAGGCAAAAGATAAGTCCCGCCTGCTTTTGGACGCTGTAGCTGTATTTAGGATATAAGTTAACGGGGGATAGTATAAATGATGTGTAATGTGAAGTTTGTAAAAGGCAAGACGCCACAATATGATGAAAATCTCTCTACCTTTTGGGAATGGTATTTTCCTTCAAATCTAGCATATATCACTGAAGATTTTATAACGGAACTTGGATTTGGAGGCAATCTGCTTCAGGATTATTTTCATAAATGGACAGCTAATATCCACCCTGAAGACCTGGATACCGTATTAAGTAATCTCATATGGTATTTCAAAGAAAAAGCACCTTATTATAAATGCGAATACAGAATAATGAGAAATGAGAAAGAATTCATCTGGGTACTAAGCCAAGGGAAAGCCCTGTGGAATAGTAATGGCCGCATTATTAAAATGAGCGGCTCCCATACTGATATTACGAGCAGAAAATGCATGCAGAAAAATTTAAAATATTTATCTGAACACGATCCGGAGACTGGTCTTTCTCTTACGCCCCTCTTTCTAAAAAGACTGAGTAAAGAGGCCAGCAATACCAGCCCATACTTTGCTGTTCTATACCTGAATCTCAATGTCCGAACGATGGATACAGGTGATACAAGCGCGGAGAATAAACATTCGCTGTTAATGAAAGTTATAAAGAATATGAATAGCCATCTCTCTTCCAGGGATTTGCTATGCCGAATCAGTGAAAATGAATATGCTTTGCTGCTAGGCGGAATTTATTCGAAAACAGCCGTAGAGAGAAAAGTCGCTGACATTTTAAATTACAGCCGTACTCCATTTCTTATACATAATGAAATCTATTCTGTCATTATAAATATCGGCGTGGTGTTCTGCCCTGAAAACGGCAGAAATGCCAAAGTGTTAATGGATAGCTCCCGCCTAGCAATGTACCAGTCCAAAGTACTTGGACCAAATAACTACTGCTATTACAATAGTATATTATATACCAACTATACTATTATCCTATAATTCGCAAGATAGTTCATCCAAAAAAAAGAGAAAGTGTCAGTCCTCCCAGAATGGCACTTTCTTTTTTTATATTCTATTTACGCTTACGGTTATTAACTATTGCTCTATATATGAAATAAATAACTAACAATGGTATTCCAATAGAAAAGAACAGTTTAATAAGAAGACCGCCGACAATCAGAATTACAGAAAGAACTAATATAGCCGCTATTCCCAGCAGTAATTTATGATACCATTTTAGCTGATGAATTCCATATGCCTGATAACTGCCGTTATCTTGTCCATATTCAGCTTCTTCCGTCTCTTCTGACCATTCCTTCGTATCACCGTCCTGATAGGCTGTATAGTTTAATTTGCTATGATATAGCGGTCCATGGGATAGCTGATAAGTCTCAATTATCGTTTTCGCAATCAGCCTGGGATCGCCCAATTGCTCCAACACCTGCTCTTCTGGACTCTCAAGTGCCTGTTCTCTTATATAACTGTCATAATAGCGTATATTATTTTCTATTTCATGTTCCGGCAGCTCACCTGCCAGAGTAACTCTAAGTTCTGATAAAAATTCACTCTTACTCATGTATCCTCCTTATATAAACCGTATTACCGGTTAAAAAGCTGTTTATCCTTAGTTTGCCAATATTAATAATAATTACTCTCATTTTATCATATGGAACTATGGCCGTAAATAGCACCAGATTAACATTTCATTAAAACTCACTTTTACACACAGCTTTTATATATTAATTGATACAAAAAAAAACTGCAATCTCTTATAGAAGAAATCACAGTCCTTATACGTGCGTTAGAGGATTCGAACCCCCGACCTTCTGGTCCGTAGCCAGACGCTCTATCCAGCTGAGCTAAACGCACAAATTTAAATTGCCAAATGCCGGCGACCGGAATCGAACCGGTACGGGCGATTAGGCCCGCAGGATTTTAAGTCCTGTGCGTCTGCCAGTTCCGCCACGCCGGCATTCAATAATTG
>JAEXGM010000148.1 GCA_023450835.1 Bacillota bacterium
ATCTGCGTTACATCTCCACGGGTATTCGTCACCACATAATAGTTCTTGACTGTTCCGCCTGCCTCTACAGTACGTAAGCCTTTTAGAACTCCATTCGCATCATAAAGATAATGAACCTCCGTATCACCTTTCTTCTCATATTGAAGCTGCCCGCCTAAATATTGATAAGTAGTCTTGACACCATTCACAGTCTTTGCAGCTCTTAATCCCTCCGCATCATAGGTATAAGAAGCTGCCACACCATTTCCGCTAAGAGTGGTAAGTTCTCTTCCATTGCTCCAGGTCAAGGTGTACCCGTTGTAAGTTAAAGGATTTCCAATCTCATCGTATGTGATAGGCTGTCCATTATAGGCTGTCAGCTTATCCTTCCAGTTATTATCACCATACTCATAAGAATTGATGTTAACCACCGTGGCACTGCTTAAGTCCTCACTGGTATTATAGGCATATTCCTTGATATTGCTGATGTTTCCTCCCTGGTCATAATTATATACCCTGGTGAGATCCTGCTTCTTATCATCCTCCCGTATTAATTGGCTCAACTGATCATAATGATAGATATTAATAACATCATAAGTACCGTCTGCCAGCTCTTCTGAAATTGACTGGATGTTTCCGAGTTTATCATAGGTATACTGATACCCGTTATCTCCTACTGTTTCCTGGTATATTTTTGTTGTTTGAAGGCTAATCTGCCCGGGGGTACGTGAAGATGTATAGTACTTATAATTCACACTGACAGGTTTGTCCGTATTAATATCATACTTTGTCAGCCTGTTTAACCCATCATAAGTATAGGAAACCGTTTTTCCGGAGGGCATTATGAAGGAAGACAGCCGATTGTCCGCAAGATAAGCATACAAGCTTACCAGTGTCTGGCTTCCTGCTTTATTTATAAATTTGCTTACATTGCTATTGTCATCATATCCATACTCTGTTAAGTAGGCATTCCGATTGGAAGAAGCAGGCTTGCTGGTATCGGTTACTTCCTGGCGGACTAACCGGTCGCCGGAATCATATTCATAATTATACAACAGATGGTTTTGCAAATCCTCCTGCTTTATGATACTGCCGGAATTATCAGAATACCAATGATATCTGTCATTTCCATTTACTTTTTCATTTGTAATGTTACCATAAGTATCATACTCAAAAGTATTGGAACCACCATTCTTATAATTTACCCCGGTCAGGCTGCCGTTATTATTCTGATAGTTGTATTGTACCAGATTCTGACTTCCTGCATCAACTGATTTCATATTCCCAAAGGTATCATATACAAATTGGTAAGCAAAGTTATTGTGTGTTATGGTATCCAACATACCATTTAAATAAGTATAGGTGTTTGATACCGGTGTATCTCCCGCCATTCCCTGAACACTTAACAGATTATCGTTGTTTGGATCATAAGTATAATTGGTAGAGTTACCATTTTTATCGGTTACTGATTGTAAAAGCCCTTTCTCTTCATTGTAGGTATAGGCAGTCGTAAACCCATCCTGATTACTCTCAGAAGCCTGAAAGTTTCCGCTGGCAGTATAAGTATAATCCGACTGAATCTGCATCGTATTATCTTTATCCGTAATTGTAAGCTTAGTCGGATTCCCTCCTGCATAGGAATAGTTATACTGAATTCCTGATTGGGTATTGGCACTTGTTAAGTTATGGCTATTATCATAATTATAGCTTGTTGTATTACTATTATTTGGATTTTCACCACTGGTTACAGACTTCAGATCATTATTAGAATAGGTCATGCCCGTTGTTTCAGAAGCATGGTCTGTTGCATGGGTCAAATTACCATTTCCCCAGGTATATTCAGCGGAATTATCCTTTGTTATAGAAAAATTATCAAAGTACGCGGCATTTGCCTGATTGTCATATCTAGGGTATATGCTAATGGAAACAGGGGTTCTCGCAACATTATCATCACCATCATTCAGATCAATAAAAGAAGCTCCATACTGCCACAATGTAATATCCGGTGTAAATTCAACCGGCGTCTTCCATATATACGTTCCATCACTGTACGTAACCTTAATGGAGATTTTAAATCTTCTGTCTACACTGGACTCCGCTCCCTTTATAAACTCCGGTATGGAATATGCTTTTGCCCAGCCGCTTACAATATAAGCATCTTTTTCTGTTCCGGATACGGCTACTTCCTGGCTAAGATACTTGCTCTTATCCTTTTCACCGGAAATCTTATAGCCCACCATTCCCTCTGTGCAATATTTTCTATTGCTTTCAGAATCTGCTACTATTGCCTTGTCTAAATCCGCACTCAGATTACTTGTAGTATACCCATACAGAGGATTGGAATTTTCAAAGCTGGAGTTTTCCAGAAAATTGTATGAGTTTGCCACATTTCCTTCTTCCAACTGAAGTGCATCAAAATAAGCATTGCCGTTGGTACCTTTTTGAAGCAGGTTAACAGAGGTCTTGATTGCATTATCCGGTACTTTAAAAGTAACATTTACCCTGCGCCAGCCATTGTTAATATCCTTATCCGTATCGGATGTGATATAGTCCGAATAAAAGGACTGGCTGGAACCATCTGCAAAATAGCAGTAAACTAAAAGTGCGGCACCGTATGTTCCGGATACTAAAGGTGTTTCTCCTACCGTCCGGATATATCCGGAGAAGGTGTAGGTCTTTCCGGGGACTACCGCAGTGTTCGTTAACATCTGGCGCAATCTGACATTACTGCCTGTAGTGGCAGAAGCTACTCCTATTTTAAGGGATTTGCTTCCTGCATAATGATAAAAGGTGGAGTTCGCAATGGTTTCCGTACTGTCACCGGTTTTGATTGTCTCCCAATTTGCAAGACTTTCTCCGTTGTGATTTAACAACAGGTTATTTACATTTGCCCCGATACTGGTATTATCTGTAATCCGGTTCGCATTCCTGATATTGGAATTATCACTGCTAACTGTCTCATAGTTTGCCAAAGAAGCCCCTAACTGCTGGAAGCCGGTTCTTGCATAAGTAGAAGTCAAGCGTCCGAAATTATCAAACTGATATGTCGTAATTACATCGTCTGCATCTCCATAGATACTGTTCACTCCACTGGAATTTACCTTTGTAGTATTATAATCGTTGTAAGTGAATCCCAATTTCTGTCCGTCTGTTCTGGCTCCGGAATCCTTTGCTACAGAAAATTCCTGTTTATAGGACACACGCCTTCCCTTTTCTTTGGAAAGATAGGTATATTCCAACCCATATCCACTGGAATCGGTTATTTTTGTTAGGATTTTGTCGTCATAAGTAAAGGTCTGGATACTTCCATCCGGTCTTGTAACCTGGGTCAATCGTCCCTGTTCTGTTTTATACTTTGTCATACGACCGGAAGGGTCAGTCATACCTGTAATTTTAAAGTCACTGCTATATGTTATTGTAACGCTTTTACCTGCGCCGTCTGTAACAGAGGTAATAACTCCATCTGTATAATTAACAGTCATGGTATTACCATTTACATCCTTAATAGAAATCAAGTTACCATCGCTGCCAAAGGACATGACTGTATCTGCACTGTCTGCTATTTCATAGCCCGAACTTAATTTCTTCATGGTAAGTCCAAGTCCGTCTTCATCGACCAGCACAGTTTTTCCATCCAGCGTAACCTTTGCAAAATAGTGTTCCGTTCCATCTTCATCTGTATATACATACGGATAATTCGTATGTGCATCGTCAGTCAGTCCATATTCACTGGAATCCTTCACATATTGCTGTACATTCAACTTCCAGCCAAAACCGCTCACCTGCTTTGTATTGTTGAATCTCGGAATTGCAGAATTACTGATATTATAAACCGGATATACGGATACCGGCATCTTCAACCCGCTTGTTTGCACACCCTCCTGTTCAAATACCATATTTCCCGTGTAATTATTTACATAAGCAGTTCCTGTGTCTCCTGCATTTAAACTTGTATAGGAGTAATAATTTTCTAATCCTTTACTATTTCGATAGGTCAATACCAGCATCGGGTACGCGCTTGTATTTTGATTGTCTTCCACGTAATAGCTGGCATTAATTCCAACCTCTGTATTGCTTCCGGAATCCTTTTCAGCCTGAATCATAATTCCAAAATTAGTGCTGTCACTGCTGTCGCTGTCGTACCATGCCTTGGCAGCCTTTGTAATATCGAAGTATTTTTCTACTGTTTTCCCTTTATCATTTGTGCTGATATAGTTATAGTCTACCTCATTGGAATCCGTCTTTGGCCTTGTATTCCAGGTCACTTTACTGACATCCCAGTTCTCCGTAATCCGGTAAGCATTTACCGGCATATCCGGGATGGTAGTCGTATAAGAACTTAACTTATATTGCTTCAAATCCAGATAAGCAGAATTAACAATATCTCCTTCATTTAATTCCGGTAACTGAATCTTCATCAGTGTGCGGCAGGCATCATAGGCATAGGTATCAACTCCTACCAGGGCGCTTCCATAGGTGCTATAATTTGCAGCCGGTGTTCTCGATGCAATAAAAGTTGAATCTATAACCCCATTTTTCCGGTTACTGATAATAGGATCAATTGTTACCGGATACTTTGTTCCTTTTCCATTTATCCAATTGCTGTCAGCGGTGATTTTAAGCTGATATTCGCCTGATGTATTGGTCAACGTATAAGCCACAGCATTGGATATCCTGTTATTAGCATCATACATATAAGGTGCTGGTATCACATAAACTACTTCGCCTGTCGTCGTATCATAAGCTGTAATTTCATTATTTTTCAACTTTAGTTCCAGATTCTTTGCATCGATATGAAATATATATTCATATGTATTTTGCTTTTTGTTGACTATGATGTTTTCCTTAAGTCCGGAACCTGTTACCTTATATTCAATATCCGTTGCGGTGTTATCGGTAATACCGTCATACAAAACTGTATCACTGACTGCTTCCGGAACCTGAATATCCTTGTAGTCCGCTATTTTACTGTCTGTAATATTATCTGATAAATCATTGTTCTGCTCTTTTACAACCCCTTCCAGGTTTTCAGAAGATTTTTCCTTTGTATCCAGATTAAATTCTAATACATGATTGTCTTTTTCCATTCTAACCAGACTATCTTCTTCCGTATAAGCGGCAATTTTTACGGAAAATTCTCCTGCTCCATTGGTATAGCCTGTGAAATCATCACCATCTTGTGCTTTTTCCAATGTTAAGGTGTTATCAATATCCTTCCAGGCTCCGTCCTCATAATAATGAACCGGCTCTGAATACACTACAGCCTGAATTGTATTGTCGCTCATCAGAAAGCGTTTTATATACTCTGATCTTTCACCCTCTATTTCCCCAAGAACTTCAGGTGGTGCTGCATTTTCTTCCGTTA
This sequence comes from Bacillota bacterium, assembly GCA_023450835.1. Lineage (GTDB taxonomy): Bacteria > Bacillota > Clostridia > Lachnospirales > Lachnospiraceae > Anaerocolumna. The sequence continues at coordinate 5,345 of JAEXGM010000148.1, forward strand.
TACTCTGATTTTCATCTGTTGATGCTTCCAAACCTGCAGTATTATCCGCTTTATCGGATGTAGCTGTGCTTTCTTTAGCATATGCCTCCATGGGCAGTACACCTGTAAGCAGTGCTATTATCAGCACCCCTGCACAGAACTTTCTCAAATTCCTTTTTTTCATCTTTTCCCTCTTCTGTCTTTTTTATTTTTTCTCTATATCAAGCCCTACAAAGGCAAGACAATTTTATGGGAAAAATTAGAAATTTACATTAGAGGTTTGATGGATACCTAGATAGGTCCTGACATTTTTACACAATCCTGCCAGTTGTTTAAAGAGTAACAAAAATGGCTCTGCACAGATATACAGAGCCATTTTTGTTATAATATTTATTTTACGCAATTCCCATTATATATATCTGACAAGGATTCCATTCATCCCATAAGGTTGGGAAACATTCAAATTCTTTGAATCCTAATTGTTTATAAAATCGAATCGTTCTGTCATATTCGTCATAATGGCCTTCTTGCACTGTCTTCACCTGTATAAAAGAATATCCATGCTCTTTTGCATAGGTATAGAACGCCTCAAATAACTTCCTGCCATATCCGTTTTTCTGTACCGCTTTTAATACACCCATTACATAAACTTCAGCAGTATCCCTGCTGGTTTCCTTTAAAACAATGAACCCCTTTGCTGAATCTTCTTCTATTACCGCCCAAAAAGGCAATTCTTTGCTATGTTTAATATACTCCGCGGTACTATCAGGTAATCCGAACCATTCCAGTAAATCCGATAAAATTGTAGCAGCCATAAATTCCTTTTGCTTCTTATCTTCGATAAAACTAACCATCCACTTTCTCCTTACAATATAATCCTTTAGCCCACCTCAACAGACTGTACAACCTCCACACCATTGATTATCATATTATAAAGTGACATCACATGTACAAGATTACCGTTATGAACACCTAAATCATAAGTTTCTACTGAGTCCATGGGAACAATAATCCTTGACTTTCGGTTTTCCTTATTGAACCAGGTCTTAAGACTTACTGCAAACTGCTGTATACAGATATCCGTACAATCTCCTACCATAATAAAGTTATTGATTTTATCATGACCCATAAGCCATTTATTGAATTCTTCCTCCAAAAATCCATTCGTAGAATTCTTGCGTATTAACTGGTATCCGCCTACCTGTTTTAGCTCCTCTGCTATTTCCTCTTCGCTGGTTCCGGCGAGGCAATGGGGCGGGTAGGATTCAAACTCCGGCGAGGACATAGTATGGCTGTCAGCAAATGCCAGAATAGGGATTCCAGCTTGAATACATGCCTTTTGAAGTTTCAGCACAGCCGGAAGTATCTCTTCCACCCTGGGGCTCTTTAATGCGCCTTCCCTGATAAATCCATTAATAAGGTCAACCATAATAAGTACTGTCTTGTCTTTCTGCAGTTTTTGCAGTGAAATGCTTTTTAAGGAATGAAGCATCTCGTAAATCTCTTCTAAGGCCTTACTGCTCTCATTTATGAAATTTTCTTTACCTGTTCTAAACATACTAACCGCTCCTTTCATCACCGCATCTGTTAAGAATACTTAGAAATACTGTAGTAACTTCACATAATAAGTTCCGTCTTTTTGTCTCATTATAATCCTTCTAATCATATTCGTCTATCAATGTCTGAAAGCACTTATATACTCCGATGCTATATCTCTTTCTTCGTCATATCCCTAATGTAGAAGGCTACTTGATACGGAAATAATTCCTCCGCATTTTTCAGCTCACAGCCTAATATCTTCTTTATATTCTGAATACGATAATTGACGGTATTTCTGTGAGTATAGGTATCCTCTGCCACTCCGATAAGGCTGCGGTCATTTTTAATATAACTTCTGAGCGTTTCTACATATACCGAATTATGCGTTTTATCATATTCCTCCAGAATACCCAGTATCTCCCCCGCATAGCTGTTTAGAATATCTGCATCCTCTACAGAAAAAAGTATCTTAAAAAAGCCCATCTCTTCAAACTGGATAATCTGCCTGCCGGTTCCAATAGACATCTTCATGGCTGTTCTGGCTTTCTTATAGCTTACTGACAAATTTTCAATATGTGATACCCTGGGTCCGATACCGAGATAGAAGCGGTGTTCTTTGGCAAAGTAGGAAAAGCTTTGCAGTATCAGCCCTGGCAGTTCTGCAAAGACCTTCTCCTTGCTGTTATTTAATATCAGCACAATATAATCCTCCATACGGATAAGACCATAAGAAGTATTGATTTTATCATTTCCTTTCCAGAGACCGAAGAGATTCTCCAGTTTTATGACCGCCTGGTTATAGTTAAATTCATCCTCCATGGTCTTCTTCACATACATGCAAAAGGCCTGATAGGTTCCTTCCATATCGTAGCGTTCACCCAGTACCTGCCTGACATCTGCTTCCTTCCAGCGCCCTTGTATTGCTTCCCGAAAGGCATTGCTGATTTTCTTTTCAAATTGTTTCTGATCAATTATTCTCATACAATAATCCTGAATCAGCTCAGTAATGGAAATCTCCCAGGGCATCTCCAGTAAGGGAAAGTTATGCTCCTCACACCAAAAAATGACCTCTTGCGGTATCTCCTTTAAGTACATTCCGGTGTTTATAATAATACCTGCACAATCATCCTTTGCCATTCCCTGAACCACTTTTAACAGCCAGCCAGGGCTGGCCGCCTTCATACCTGTGGTAATGGCAAGCTCCTCTCCATGGAATCTGGATACAATGGTTTCATCTTCTAACATGTGAACCCAGCTTACAACCGTATCCATTCCCGCCTGACCGGCTGCTATCTTTAGTTTAAACTGTGCTTTCGTCTCTTCATACATTTCCCAAAAACGTACTGCCATCTTTATTCCTCCTATCCCTCATTTTGTGTATTGAATTTTACTTTTTTACGTTGATTTCATAAATTAACAAGAACATATGTTTTGTGTTTATGATACTATATTTCATATTTAGATTCAGACTAGCAGATTATATACAAAAAGTCAATTAAACTATATAATATAAACATAGTAAGGAAAGAAACAACGAACGTAAGAAAGAAAAAGGAGGATTCGAATATGTATATTGGCAGCACAAATTTATACTTAAATTTATCAGAATATGACACCAAAGCTCCCGCCAGCTGGATTACCTCCGAGAAGTATGATAATTGTGAAAACTTTTATCAGCATCTGGTGGTAAAGCAGAACAAACACAGATTATTTCATAAAAGAAATGACTCTATGAGAGCTAACTAATCTTCGATAACAGGAATAAAAAAACATAGAATTAAGTCATCACACCAAAAGAGGGTCCCTTAAAGGCAACCCTCTTTTTTTATATCATTTCTATAAATTTATTTATGATAGCTCTATGACTCTTTACCATGTTATCAGGCAAATTATCCAGCTCCATATATTTAAGCTCCAGTGATTCACTTTCATCAATTGACAGAGTTCCATTAAAATCGTATGTATAATACGCTACAGTAACAGCATAGAATTCGTCTCCATTCGGTACTTTAATATAACTATCTCCTCCTGAAAGTACATCAATCAAATGCAGCTTACCGACTGTGAGCCCTGTTTCTTCGTACACTTCTCTCCTTGCGGTATCTTCCGTAGACTCTCCTAATTCCATTAATCCCCCAGGCAACCCCCACATACCGTAGGAGGTTGTTTTACGCTTTTGAAGAAGTATTCTGTTTTTACTATCAATCATAACAACAACAGCCCCTACTAATATAAGCGGCCTATGCCCTACAATTTTTCTCAAGTCCTCTACATAATTCATTTTAGTAACCGTGCCTTTCTGTCTTCACTTTTCCCATCTGGCTCATTACCATCTCGTAATATCTTCCCTTTTGCTCCATTAGACTCTCATGACTTCCGGACTCCAAAATTTTCCCTTCTCCGATAACCATAATCCGGTCTGCGTCACGGATCGTTGAGAGGCGATGAGCAACAAGAAAACTGGTTCGGTTAACCATCAGACCGGTTAATGCCCTTTGAATCTCCTTTTCGGTCTTTGTATCTACACTGCTGGTAGCTTCATCCAGGATAAGAATAGGGCTGTCACAAAGAACGGCTCTGGCAATGGCTATCAGCTGCCTCTGTCCCTGGCTTAAATTATCAGTGGAGGAACTGACCTCCGTATCATAGCCTCCCGGCAGTTTATCAATAAAGTCATGAGCATGGGCCATCTTTGCGGCACGGATGACTTCTTCTTTGCTTGCATCTGTTCTCGCATACCGGATATTGTCAAAGATAGTACCGCTAAAGAGGCAGGTATCCTGCAGAACAACAGAAAAGCACCTTCTTAAAGCTTCCCTTTTCATCTCCGTCACAGGGACATTATCTATTGAGACTTCCCCCTTATCCGCATCATAAAATCTGGTAAGCAGGTTAACAATCGTAGTCTTTCCTGCACCGGTTTCTCCTACCAGGGCGATGGTCTCACCGGCCTTGACCTGAAAACTTACCCCCTTTAGAATAGGAGTCTTCTTATCATAAGAAAAACTCACCTCCTTAAAAGCAACCTCACCTTTCGGACTCTCCATTTCTGCCGCATTTTCCTTATCCGGCTTCTCTTCTTCATAATCCAGAATTTCGAATACACGCTCGGCACCTGCGAGAGCGGACTGAATGGTATTAAACATACCGGCTATGGAGTTAAGCGGCTGGGCAAATTGCTTGGAGTAGCTTAAGAAACTTACAACTGTTCCAATGGCAAGGCCGTAACCCACGGATAAAATACCTCCTACGATAGCAACAACGGCAAAAATGAGATTATTGATAACATTCATCAAGGGCATCATATAGCCTGACCACACCTGCGCCTTATAGCTGCTGCCATAAAGCTTTCCATTGATATCCTGAAAATGGCTGATAATATCCTCCTGCTTATGAAAGGCTTTGACCATCTTCATGCCCAGTATATTTTCTTCAATAATTCCATTGAGAGCACCCAGATTAACCTGCTGTGATTTAAAGAAAGCCCGGCTTTTTCTGGCTATGGTTCTTGTCAATAAGGCAACCAAGGGCACACATAGAAGCACTACCAGGGTAAGGGGTATATTCATCCAGAGCATCACCGCCAGAGTTCCCGTAATGGTTATAATACTGGCAAGAAGCTGTGTTGTTGTCTGGGCAATGGTCGAACTGATATTGTCCACATCATTTGTGATTCGGCTCATGGTATCCCCATGGGAGCGGGTATCATAAAAGGCCAGGGGAAGCCGCTGCATTTTTAAAAAGAATTCACTCCGCAAGGTATACACAAGTTTCTGGGATACTTTTAGAATAAGCAGGCCATTTATCAGATTTAACAGCCAGCTTACCAGATATAAGGCCAGTATAACTATCAGCAATGTAAATAATTTATCCGTATTAACCGTTCTTTCTGCAATAGAGAAAGTATTAAAGGTCTTACCCACATAGTAGGGTATCAGGATGGATACCAAAGAGGTAATTACCGTAAGCGCCATGGCAGCAAAGATTGTCTTAGCCCAGCGCATATAAATCTTTACAATACGAAGAAGAGTTCCTTTTGCATTCTTTGGCTTAGCTCCCGGTGCAAAACGGTTCCCGCCACCGCCGCCGGGCCTGTGTCCCATGGAAGGTGCCTTAGATTGTTGATTTTGATATTGTTCTGCCATGTCTTAAGCCTCCTTGCTGCTTTCAATCTGAGTTTCATAGATATCACGGTATACCTGACAGGATTCTATAAGTTCTGCATGGGTTCCAAAACCGACACCTGTACCATTTTCCATAACCAGTACCTTATCGGCAGTCATCGCCGTGCCGCAGCGCTGAGTAATAATAATAACTGTCTGCTCTTCTTTTCGTTCCCTTAAGTTATGCAATACTCTGGCCTCTGTTATAGCATCCAGCGCACTGGTAGCATCGTCCAGTATCAGAAGGTCAGACTTCTTTAAAAGTCCTCTGGCAATTGAGATTCTCTGCTTCTGCCCGCCGGAAAAGTTCACTCCGCCGCTTCCTAAACTGCTCTCGAATCCTTCCGGCATCTGCGTTATAAATTCTGCCTCTGCCTGCCCTGCTGCAAGTGAAATCTCCTCTGCGGAGGCATACTTGTTACCCCAGATGATATTTTCCTTTACCGTTCCGGAAAACAACGTGGGCTTTTGGGGAACGATGGCGATTTCTTTTCGAATCTCATCTACTCCAAGATTTTTCAGATTATTACCGCCAAAAATTATACTTCCCTCACTGGTGTCATAAAACCGGAGCAGAAGCCATGCAATAGTGGACTTTCCACTTCCGGTAGGGCCTATAATGGCAAGGCTTTCACCTTTTTTTATCGTAAAGGATAAGTTCTTTATAGCCGGCACACCACTGCCTCCCGGATAGGCAAAGGTCACATTTTCAAAAGTAATATCTCCGGACAGCTCCTTGTTATCTCCACTCTTTTTAAAGTCCTCTTCACACTCAAATATTTCCCGGATTCTTATGGTGGAAGCCTTGGTCCGCACAAACATGTTAAAAACATTTGTTATCATAAGAAGGGAGGAAAGAATCTGAGCCATATAGATAGTAAAAGCAGTAATGTCTCCGGCATTGGCCATATCCAGCGTAAAAAGCCTGCTGCCAATAAAAATCACCGCCACGGTTCCAAAACCAACAAAAAGCGACAGAAGCGGAGATATCACCGTGATTACAAGCATTGAGGAGACTCCTTTTTGCATGAGGTTTTGATTGGCTGCTTCAAATTCGCCGGTTTCTTTGTCATATGTACCAAAGGCTTTTACCAGACGGATACCCAGCAGGTATTCCTGCACTCTGGTGTTAACCCGGTCCATGGCCTTTTGCAATTGGTAAAACCTCTGATAACTTAGCTTCATGCTGATTGTAATTAAGACAGCTACCACTGCCACTACACTATAAATAATAATGCTTAACCGAATATTTAACATACTGGCAAGTATGATACTTCCGATACAGGTAATGGGGGCTTTCAGAAATATGCGCATAATTCCATTTACAAACTGTACTATCTGAGAGCTATCATTGGTCATACGGGTTATCAGTGACCCGCTTTCAATCTTATCCACACTTTCCTCTGAGAAGGACATAATCTTCGTAAACAGATCCGTCCGCAGGTCTGCTCCCATTTTCTGCGATACAAAGCTTGCAAGATTATTTCTGGTGACGGCAAAAACAGCTCCTATCAGTGTGACAAGAAGCATTCTGAATCCCCAGTAATATACCTTATCAAGGGAACCGCTCTCAATTCCGTTATTAATAATGTGAGACATCAGAGTTGGTCCCAACAAGTCGCAGACTGCTTCCAGAGTGACGCAGCAAATAGCAATCAGAAAAGGAATTTTGTATCGGTTGAAGTATTTACTGTACAGTTTCATCTTTTATCCGTTCTCCTTGCATACTATATTTTACTTCCCAGCTGGCATTCAGCTTCTTCACCAGTTCTGCCAGAGTTTGCTGCTCTTCCTGACTCAGCACTTCAAAAAGCTCCTCTGTGCCCGGTACTACTCTCTGTTCGATTTCCTCCAGCTCCCGCAATCCTTCTTCTGTAATATGGAGCTTTGTCATCCGCTTATCTGCTTCGTCCTTTACACGGTACAAAAGACCTCTTCGCTCCAGTTTATTGATAATCTCACTGATGGAACCGGACTGGATACCTAACATATCCTGCAGTTCCTTCTGACTGAGTTCTTCTTTTTCTGCCAATATTCTTAGAATCTTTCCCTGCCCGTGCCGTCCTCCGAACTTATGATAAAGGAAGCGCCCGCATCTTCGCAGTTCTGCCAGCAGTTCTTCCCTTCCTTTTTCCTGCATATCTCCACTTATCTTTCGGGAGTTGCATTCTTTTTTATTATCTTCCATTTTTTCGTCTCCTATCAGGGATTTCTAAACCATTAATTCTTGATGGCTGTGCTTTCTCAGTTGTTTACATTCCTTCTTTCACTTTAACCCCTTTCGTGAATATCAAATCTGCGATTTGATATTCCTGAATATGTAGTTGAAAAACTGCTTTTTGTTTTTTTAACCCAGCTCCATCAGACAGGTTTAGTATTTTTATAATATCTAGGTACCTTGATATTATTTTATTGCTAACTTCTATTAAAATCAAGAGCAATATAAATAAAAATAACCTCAGGTTAAATTTTTTTCCTTTAATTTAAAAAGGGGTCAATTGTGAAAGCCATAGACGTCTGTTACAATGTATTTAAGTTTAACAGGGAGATGAAAATAATGCCGATTAATAACGTGATTCGTGAAAAAAGAAAAGAGATTGGATTAACCCAGGAACAGCTTGCCGATTACCTTGGCGTATCTGCACCCGCCGTAAACAAATGGGAGAAAGGTACTACCTATCCCGATATTTCATTACTGCCCGCCCTTGCAAGACTTTTAAAGGTTGATATGAATACCTTAATGTGCTTTCATGAAGGGCTTACAGAACAAGAAATTGCCTCTTTCAGTAAGGAGGCGGTGGATACTATAAAGCTAAGCGGCTTTAAGGATGGTTTTGATATGCTAATGGAGAAGATTCAGGAGTATCCTAACTGTTCCGAGTTAATTCACACCGCCGCACTGCTCTTAGACGGCTCTCTCCTGTATTACGGGGCAGGAACGCCCGACAGAGAATACTATGAAGACCAGATTACCGCTCTTTATGAGCGTGCCGCAAAAGGTGATGATGAGCAGATTCGTGAGAAATCCTGTTTTATGCTGGTCTCAAAGTATATAAAACGCGCGGAGTACGACAAAGCCCAGGAGCTGATTGACCTGATGCCGGACAGAACCTCCCTTGATAAAAGAAACTTTCAGGCCCAGATTCTCATAAATCAAAATAAGCTTACGGAAGCCGCCACGCTCTTGGAACGAAAATTAATAATGGAAATCAATGCACTGCATATGACTCTCATGAGTCTGATGGATATCTCTCTAAAAGAAAATAACCTGCCAAACGCAGTTTATCAGGCTGAGGTATACCGACAGAGCTCTAAAATCTTTGACCTGTGGGATTATAATTCCTATATTGCTCCATTGGAGTTGTCCCTGAACCAGAAAAATATACCGGATAGTGTGGCTAACCTAAAGGCTATGCTCGCCGCCATATTCCTGCCCTGGGATATGAAAAGCTCTCCTTTATATTGTCATATCGGTCTTTCCAATCCTCCGGAAAATGCCGGAATGCTGATGTTATCTCCGCTGCTTGCAGAACTTGAGACCAACCCCAGATATGAATTCCTGCGTACAGATGAGGAATATACAAAGCTTCTAAAACAATACCGCGCGAAATGTCCGGCATCACCGGCTCCCAATTCACACTAACGGACATTTGGCCGTAAGGCCACTTGATGTCGGATGCGAAATGTCTTTTATTTCACACTAACATCCAGTCCAACACGCCTCAAGTTTGCACCGAGGACTTCGCAGGTGCTTGTATGAATTATACCTTTTAATAATTCATACTAACGGACATTTGGCCATAAGGCCACTCAATGCCGGATGTGAAATATTCTTTATTTCACACTATCTTCATCGTTCCATTGGTAAACAACCACGCCATCAATAATGGTATAAACCGTATGAGTAAATACTTCCATAGGATTTCCCGTGAAGATTGCAATATCCGCATCTTTCCCGACTTCCAGGCTTCCGACCCGTTTATCTACCTGACATATCTGAGCAGCATTAATTGTAATTGCTTTAAGGCCTTCTTCCACTCCAAGCCCCTTCTTGGCGGCAAGGCCGGCACAAATGGGAAGATACTGAATCAGAGTAACCGGATGGTCCGTTGTTATAGCTACCTTTACCCCTTTCTTCGCCAGTACTCCCGGTGTCTTAAAGTCCACATTCTTAATCTCAAGCTTATTCCTGCAGGACATACCTGGTCCTATAATAGCAGGATAACCGCTGTTTTTAATCTCATCTGCAATAATATGCCCTTCTGAGCAGTGATCCAGGGTCAGCTTTAGATGATATTCCTTGGCAATACGGATAGCGGTGATAATATCGTCGGCTCTGTGAACATGGGCTTTAAGAGGAATCTCTCCTTCTAATACGGGAAGCCATGCTTCCATTCGAAAATCTTCTTCAAACTCTTCTCCGTCTTTGCTCCTCTCTTTCTTCTTCTGATACTGCTTTGCAAGAAACAACTCCTCCCGAAGCATAGCCGCAATGGTCATTCTGGAGGCAGGCGGCGTATTCAGATCCTTATAAGCACTCTTTGGATTCTCCCCAAAAGCCACTTTCATGGCTGCAGGCTCTTTTACAACCATATCATCGATAACCCTTCCCTGGGTCTTCATAAATAAAAACTGTCCTCCGACGACATTGCTGCTCCCCGGCCCAACCATAACGGAAGTAATTCCTGCCTGTATCGCATTGTGAAAAGCTGCATCCATTGGATTTACAGCGTCCAGTGCACGGATATAGGGAGTCACCGGCAGTGTTGTTTCATTGCTGTCATCATGTTCCTGCCCTTCCTTCTCTTCTGTGATTCCGATATGGCAATGAGCTTCAATAATACCAGGCATTACCCATAACCCTTTTGCATCAATAATCATATCTTCTTCACCTATTGATACATCTGCCTGCTCTCCTACAAAAGCTATCTTTCCATCCTTTATTAAAATACTGCCCTGCTCATAGGTCTTCTCTGCCATAGTAAGTATCTTGCCATTCTTGATTAACAGCATAATTCTACCCTTTCCAATCAAACACTTATATTTCTATATCAATAACTAAAATGATATGGGCGCCAAAGTCCTGTCAATGCGCTTACATGCAATTACACAAAGCAGAAAGACTCTGCGTTGATTCCAAAGCGCATTTGCTGGTTCCAAGGCACATTCGTACTTTCTGCCTTGTATCATTACCGTCCCACCCAGAAAGACTGACTTTTTGACGCTCAGGTCATAAAATAAAGGCTAAGGCATATTTCAGCCTTAACCTCCTGGGTTTCATTCAAATACAATACAGTTTTCCATAATTATGTAAAATTTATACGTCTCACAAAATATCTTCTAACGCAGCTCAACATTGGGATTACTGTCATAGGCAGAACCAATTTCACACATATAATCCAGTACCTCTGCAAACAGATCAAATAATGCTTTCAGCAAATCAATGTCCCTGATAACTCCGGCAACACTGAAATACAGTTCATCTACTCCTTCAGGAAAGCTCTCACCGAACCAGCCTTCATCATCCTTAATCTGAAGAGAAAATCTCGGCTGAAGTTCAATCAGGCTTCTGATATTGGTTTTAGAGAATAATTCCCTGATTTTATCATCATTATTTCCCTTTATTACATAATCGGTATCAAATTCATCGAAACCAATTTGAATATCCTGCATTCCAAGAAGCCTTCCAAGATCACTAAAGATACCGGCTTTGTAAATCTTAAAATACAGCCCGTCTTTGTTAATATAAGGAGCCCTCATACGGGTATAAGTTACAGAAGATTTACCCGTAGAAACCGTATAAGTATCAAGGGTAATGGTCCATTCTTTTACGTGAACCACCACCTTGTTTTTACCAAAGAAACCTCCGTCAACATAATCAGCGCCTATGAATTCGCTTAGTTGGCTCCATACCTCTTTTTTGCTTGGCCCGAATATTTCCCTTAAAACGCTCATCCTCTTCCTCCCTCATTATATTGATAAATTGCAACTTCTTATAATAAAACTTCCTTAATTCATGGTATTAGTCAGCTTGCTTAGATAGAAGCTTAATTCATCCGCCGCCTTTTTATGTGACAATATTCCGGGATGTCTTCTGGAACCAACAGTCTTTTCCGTTGTATCCGGCAATTGTAATACCGATACCTTTCTATCCTTGCTGTTTTTTTGATACTTATCGACTGCACGGTAAATAGCCGGCAGAAGAGCATTGCCAAGCATTCCGTAAACCCATACGATATGGGCTGTTTTATTATATTGCCTTATCTTTACAAGGAAGTTCTCTGCTGCAGCTTCAAAAGCCTCCAAATCCTCCCCGTTAAAGCTGCCATCCTCGTTCAGTCTCTGTTTATGGCTTCTGCCGGCAGCTTCATCCCTCCACTCAGGAGAATTAAAAGCTGAATTGTCATTGGTTCCAAGGTTTACCACGACAATATCCGGCTGCCAGGCATCAAAATCATTTTCCTTTTGTGCACCTAACTTTTCATTCTTCTCACCTGTAAGAACGCCGCAGACCTTTTCATAATACTGCGGGATACTATAATCCGGATTATTGTCCCAGCTTGTAAGCACACCCCAGCCGCTTTCTGATATTACTCTGTAATCTGCATCCAAAGCTTTAGCCGTTAACATCGTATAATTCTCCGACGCGCTAAACCACATGGATATCCAATCTTCTTCCTCCTTCGCTCCCACTACTCCTTCACCGGAAGTGATACTGTCTCCGATAAATTCTATTTTTAACTTCTTCTCTTCAACCGGCAGAAATTCACCGTCAAACTTCACGGCATGAACCATAAGAGAGCAGGCAGAATCACCATTCATAGCCTGGGCTTCCCTTATAATACGCACATTCTTTACCGTATTTTCGTTCATCCCGCGGTAGAGGCAGAGCCAGTATCTTCCCTTTAACAGCATCTGCCTGCTGACCTGCGCAGAATTAATTAAAACACCAAGCCAGGGCTCATATAACTCATAATCAACTTCCACTTCAATCCAGAGCTCAGAGCCTTTCGTATTTAACTCCATCCCACTGCCCGTCCAAAATAACGGCAAAGGTGATAAACTCCCAGCAGTCCTCCCATGTATTTTTAAGTATTCTATTTCTTCCAGCTTATACTCTTTCATATAAATTCCATTCCTTCCTTAATATGCCTCAAATTTGTGAGAGGTTTTTTAATACACAGACCACTGTATGAACTATGCTGCTCAATAATTCACGCACTTTCCATACTGTAATCACATATCCCATGTCTCATGCCTTTATGCTTCATGCCTTATGCCCCATGTCTTATACATCATGCCTCATGCCGTATACCACATGCCACATACCACATGCCACATACCTCGTACCTTATACCTCATGCCGTATACCACATGTCTCATGCCTCATACACCATGCCTATACTAATAATTCTTATTATAACAAGCTTTTTTTCTAATTACTACTCTCCAGCTTAAACTATTGCATAGCACCTTGCTTAATCCTTGGTGCATCCTATTAAACCTTTAGTTTCTTTCTAAAACCCGTTATATACTTAAGATTTATAACGTCATTTGTTTTATGATGTTAAGTTTTATAAGACTGCGTTTTATAATTAATCTTACAATTAATATAACGATTAATCTAAGTAGTTTTTACGACCATACACAGATGACAGGTGATTCCGTTCAGGCATTTTCTGTTGAGGGATTTCGCATGACACTTAAATGGCAGCAGTTATGACTAGGTGAAATTACGCCATGTCTGAGCACTTAGCGTTGCATAACCAAAGAATAAGAGGCGAGTTTGGCGTAATTTCACCTGCCAGGAATAACTGCTGCCATTTTAGTGGAATTCGAAATACCGAACCAGAAAACGCCTGAATGGAATCACCTGTCATCGTCCGTCCCCCAAAAAATCATCTTGACAATCATCAAACTCCTGTGCTATCCTACCAATAATTTAATTTTGCAAAGGCTATGAAGAGAAATAGTAAATATTATTCCTGTCACAGAGAGAAGATGGTGGTGCAAATCTTTACAAGGGTAATATCGAAGCAGTCTCGGAGCTGTGGACCGAACATAATAAGTAGGCTCCAACGGAGATTCCGCCGTTAAAAGGAAATCGGTATCGGGCCATGGCCCTGTACGGAACTGAGTGCAAATGTAATTTGAATTTAGGTGGTAACACGGACTGTAGAGTTCGCCCTAAGCTGGATTGTGCATGCACCTCCCGGTAGTAAACAGTTTTTATTATATAAACTGCCTGCCAGGAGGAGCATATCACACCCCAGCTTGGGGCTTTTTTATTACACCAATATACTTTGGGAAAAGGATTTTAACACCTGAATCTTAATATCAAGCAAAAATCAGGGAACCTAACTCACTCCCACTCTATCATTTGAAAGGAGCAACACACTATGAAGGCACAGGAATTAAGAAGACTGTATGTGGAATTTTTTAAAGAAAGGGGACATCAGGAAATCGCGTCAGCCTCCCTGCTGCCGGATAATGATCCTACCGTTTTATTTACTACGGCGGGTATGCATCCTTTGGTTCCCTATCTCCTTGGTGAGAAACATCCCCTTGGCAGCCGTTTAACCAATATACAAAAATGCGTAAGAACCTGCGATATTGACGAAGTAGGTGATGCTGCCCATCTTACCTTTTTCGAAATGCTTGGCAACTGGTCCCTCGGAGATTATTTCAAAGAAGAAGCAATTTCCTTAAGTTTTGAGTTTCTGACTGCAAAGCTTAATCTGCCTGTATCACGTATTGCCGTTACTGTTTTTGAAGGAGACAGTGAGATTCCTAAAGACGAAAAAGCCGCAGGACTTTGGGCAGAAAAGGGGTTGAAAAGCCACCAGATATTTTACTACGGCCGGGAGGAGAACTTCTGGGGACCGGCAGGTATAACCGGTCCCTGCGGTCCGGACACGGAAATCTTCTATGATACCGGCAAAGCTCCCTGCGGAAAGGACTGCGGTCCCGCCTGCTCCTGCGGTAAATACGTGGAAATATGGAATAATGTTTTTATGCAATACAAAAAGGAACCGGACGGCTCTTATCTGCCATTAACAAGAAAGAACGTTGACACCGGAATGGGCCTTGAGAGAGTCCTCACCATCTTAAACGGCAAAGATACTGTTTATGAGACAGAGCTCTTTATGCCTGTCATGGATACACTTAAGTCCCTCTCAAAAGTCCCCTGTTCAGAGACTGACGATTCGGTATACCGCATTCTCTGCGACCATACCCGGACTGTGACTTTTATTCTGGGAGATTCCAAAAAGATTACACCTTCAAACACAGAACAGGGTTATATTCTTAGGAGACTGATTCGAAGAAGTATCCGGTTGCTGAAAAAACTGGATATCCAGGATAATATCCTCATTGAACTGGCTCTTGTTATCATAGAGCAATACAGTGAAATCTATCCGGAGCTTTCCGACAACCGTGATTTTATTATCGAACAGCTAAACAACGAATACAGGCTATTTCAAAAGACTCTGGACGGCGGCTTGAAGAAAGCTGACCGTTATTTATCCGGTTTGCAAAGAGGTGAAACCTTAAGTGGAGAGCTGGCCTTTAAGCTTTATGATACCTTCGGTTTTCCCTTGGAATTGACTGCGGAACTGGCAGAAGAACGTGGAATCTTAGTTGATATACAAGGCTTTCAGAATAAATTGGCTGAACACCAGGAAAAATCCAGAAAAGGTGCTGAAGGCAAATTTAAAGGCGGTCTTGCTGATAACAGCTTACAGACAGCCCGACTTCACACTGCCACTCATCTGCTGCTTGGCGCCCTGCGAAGTGTATTGGGTGAGGGGGTATATCAGAGAGGAAGCAATATCACAAGTGAGCGCCTGCGCTTTGATTTTTCCTTTGACCGTAAAATGACCGTTGAAGAACTTCGGGAAGTTGAAGATATTGTAAATCAAGCCATTGATAAAAACCTTGATGTAGTGTGTGAGGAAATGTCTCCGGAGCGTGCCAGGGCCGAAGGTGCTATCGGCATATTTGACAATAAATACGGCGACCAGGTAAAAGTATATACCATCCCGGGCTTCTCCAAAGAAATCTGTGGCGGCCCCCATGCCGCTAATACCAAAGAACTTGGAGCTTTTAAGATTATAAAGGAAGAAGCTTCCCAGGCAGGTATCCGAAGAATTAAGGCAGTTATTCAATAGAGCAAAAAAGCAGCAGCCTGAAACAAACTTCATGGAAGCTTCAGACTGCTGTTCTATTTCCTACTGCTCTACCTTGACAGTCATTACAACTACTTTGACCTTACCGCTGTAAAGTGTGATCTTGGCTGTAATTTTAGCCGTACCAACTCCTTTTGCCGTAACTACTCCACTGGCATCAACAACTGCCGCCTTTGTATTACCTGACTCATACGTAACGGTAACAGGTCTTGCCATTTCTGAACCGGTCTTATCTTTCATATCTTTGACAAGCTCCAGGGTAGACGGCAGGGTAATCTCTATCGAGGTTTCTCTATCCTCGCCTTTCAGATGCAGCGTCCCGTCTAAAAGAGCAACACCTGTCTGCCCCAATAATGAAGTAATCAAGTTATTACCGGCCCTTTTAGGCAATGCGATATAATTAGAGCAATGGAGTATATTCACTGTCAGATAGCCGTCCTTATCCACCTGATAGCTGAAACCTGAAGGAAGGGTGCACAGTTTTCCCGTAGCCGGGTCCAAATAGTATAGGAATACTCTCTCTCCCGGTTTCAAGCCCATATCACTTACATTAACCTTTACAATGGCACCTGCAGGCAGTACCCCGTGATGACTAAAGTTAAGGATAAGGCCTTCTGATTTATTCTGCGTTTCCTGGTTTTTATCAAATAATTTGGATAGCTGCTTATCACCCGCTACTTTTGAGATTTGCAGCTGCAAATTAAGGTCCTCTATTGGTTTTTGAGACCTGGCAAGGTCCTTTCCATTAAATGTCCATGAATACAAGACCTTTCCACTATCATCCGCTACGGAAACCGTAATATCTTTGCCTGCTTTTTGTGCCGCCTTTAAGATATTCTCTTTTAACAGGAATGCAGCTATAGGATTCCTGCCATCTGCCAGAATGCTATCGGGAAGTATCACCTTAATTTCTGCTTTTATAACTTCCGGCAATTGCAAAAAGGAAGCTATCTTCTCAGATGCTATGGGAACAGCTAGAGCCAATTCGCTGCTGCCGGTAATGTCCTTTGCAGCCGCTTCTATTTCCTTTACCGGCAGTCCCAGTATAACCTCCAATGCACCTGTGCCTGGATTCTTTTCTATATTGATTGTTACTTTGCCATCAACTCCGGGAAGGGTAACATATTCAACACTTGAAACATCACCGGCTGCCGCAGCAGCCGGCTGTGCTGCCGGTTCTGTGACCGGCACGACAACCGGCTCATCCTCCGGCTGGGTTCCATGTGCTGTTCCATCTTTCAACGTTGCTGTTCCATTCTGATATTTCAGAATAAACTCCCTTGCGAAGCCTTTTCCTCCAACTCCGTTACTGATACCATTTCCGGTACCGTTCACTATGCTGTTAATCCCGACATAGGGTCCGGTTCCGCTGGCAATCTCTACTGTACAGGCATTTTCAACAATAACCCCTTCCTTATTCGGAACCTCTATGGCATTGTCTATGAATATACTGGCGCCGTTGGTATTAATAAATACATCATATATACCAAGTCCTGCCGCATAATGAGTAGTTACCTTATTGGATACCTTATAAGCCGCATATCCCTTCACTTTTCCATCGTGGCTCATATAATCAGCCTGGCTCTGAGGGTCATAGGGCGTCTCGCACTGATAGAAGTACATCCGCCCTCCGTTGCCGTTCCATAAAGTCTGATATTCCTGAAAATGCTCATTGAATAAGCCATATATGGTTACATCGTCACCATTTACCACGAGTCCGTTTCTTGCCTTGTTCAAATTCCAGGCAACACCGTCACCATGGTCTGCTCTCCATATCCAGAAATGGTCTCCTATTACATTCTTACTGTTTATCTCCAAAGCAATGTCGGCTGAGGCAACACCTCCATGTACACCGCCTACCCGGAAGAATAAGTCCGCCAGCAGTGTCGGATTGTTCACATGGCTCTGGGTACTATCTTTCTCTCCTACTAATAATAAATGGTCGGAGTAATCACCCGCATCAAATATAATACCTGCAACGGTAACCCCATCCACATCCTTTACAATCATAGCGGCTGTCCTGTTAGTCGGAATAATTGTTGCAAGGCCGATTCCTAATACAACGGTATTGGCATTCTTTACGACAATGGGCTCCTCTGCGTAATAGATACCGGGTGTCAGAAGAATATTCTTTCCGGCATTCAGAGCTGCATTAATGGTTGACCCATTATCCTTCTCAGGCTTTGCAATATAAAATGCATCCAGGCCAAGTGAAGTTCCATTTCCCATATTATCCTTGGACCAGGTAACGCCGGAGGCATCACGTCGTAAGGCAGGTACGAATACTTTATATTCACCGTTATCCAGGTAGAGGAAAGGCTTCTCCCTGATAACCGGTGTAGTGCTGATATTGGTATAATTATTGCTTCCACTGCCGGCAGCCCAGTTGGTATCCGGGGCACCGCTTACTCCCTGGAAGAACCCATTCCAGTTCACTCCATAGAATCCATTTTCCAATACGCTGTTTCTAGTGTAATATTGCTGTTGGGAATAGGAGCCCGCTGCCTTATGGAATACGCTGTCAGCAGCAAAACCTCCGCTTGCCCAGCCATACCACCAGTCAAAGGTGGAAGTCCGTCCGATATCCATACGTCTAAGGGGCGCAGCCTGAGATACTGCCCATTTGAAATTAAAATATCCATCTGCATTATTGTCCGTATCCACGATACTAAGGTTCTCCGCAGAACGCCAGAAATTACAGGTAGCATTATTATTTGCCAGATAAGCCGGTGTCTCCATATTCTTTAATTTGGTTTCCAGAGGAGTCTTACCAAGTCCTGCTATCTGAGTATAGAAGCCTATCTGCATCATAGCGGTGTCCGTATAGTCTCCCGGTTTAAAGAATAATCCATAGCGCTCCGAGCCAAACTGCGCATCCTTTTGAATACTATAAATTCTGGCAACTTCCGTATCGATAGCGGCGGCATTGTCTGTATCAGCAAAAAATATCATGTTACTGCCAAAGAGCTTCGTCTCTAAGGATACGGTGGCAGAAGCATCGCTCTTTCCAAAACCGCTTACCGCATATATCTTATAATAATTTGCATACTTATCAGAATTAGGCGCCGTATCCGTATAATCGGAACTGCTTACTGTGCCGATTAGTGTGTAATCCGAGAACCTGCCGGGTGCACGATAGATCTGATAACTCGCGGCATCTGCATTGGGGCTCCAATGAAGCTTTATACTTCCCCCATCCTGAGTAATATCCAGGCCTGACGGTATCTTAGGACGATTCCCTGCCAGGGTACCCGCCGCATATTCTGCACTGACAGCATAGGGACTCAGGCCATTTACAGTGTGAATGGTATAATAGTAAGTTCTTCCGGAGGAGAGACCCGTATCGGTAAAAGTAGTATTCTTCGTTTCATTTCCTACCTTGATAAAGGTTCCGCCGCTGCTGTCAGCACGCCATACTTCATAACCGGTAAAGATAGTGCCGCTTACCGGGTCCCAGTTAATCGTTATAGAATCACCCTCCGTATTTAACGTTCTGATCTTAATGACCTTCTTAGGTGCCGTATCAGTATGGATGATAAATTTTTCATTGTCCGTCAGCGTTCCGCTATAGGGAGTTACCATGGAACCATTCTGTACGGATATATATGCATTGTTGTTATTATTCTTAAAAGCAACGCTTCCATCCCCCTGGGGCTCCATAGTCACAGATTCCCAGCCTGTGGGCGTCTGCTTATTAATTTGCCATACCCTGCTGCCGTCGGACTTCCACATGGTCTTATATTGCTTGGACTCAAAGTTAATAACCGGTGCATTGTTATAGGTACCGTAATAAGCTGTGAATTTGGCATTCTCCGGTATAATGTCAGACTTTGACAGGTTCGCGTTTATTCCGTCATTTAAAGTACCGCTTACTGTAACAAGCTTTCCGCTTGCCTTATGTTCTATGTAAACTTCTGCATTGACTTCCGGTTCCGGCTCATATTTTGCTGCTATCACAAGGAACCGCTCTGCACTGCTGTCTGCTGTATTTCCTTTTACCATCACTTTGTTATCATCAGTAACAGACAGATATTTATTTAGGCGTCCGTCCTTTATAGCGACGGTGCCATCTCCGAGATTCTCAAGATAAAAGGCTTCCCAGCCGCTGACATCTGTTTTCAGGGCATTACCGGTATCTATAATATCCTGACTGTTAATATTTTCAGACTTTAACATCCGCCAGCCGTTTGCCTTGGAAGAAAAGCTTACATGCAACGGATCAGCTGCATCCTTTCTCATCTGAAACAATGCCGCGTCTGCTAAATTATTGCCTTTATTGTCAGTAATGTCCGCATCCGCCGTTATGCAGGCGGTATTATTACCGACGGTAACCTGCACTGCTTTCCCGGTCTTAACAGATACAATAAAAGTATAATCATCATTTGCCTCATAGCTTGCAGCATCCAATACCTGTATAGCTTCCTCCGGCTCTGCATCAACTGCTGCATCTGCTTCCAATGGCCCACTATCTGCCGGTGCCTCAGTAACAGCCGCCGGCTCCTCCGATGCCGCTTCCGGTATTTCTGCTGCTGTTTGTTCCTTCGTTCCTTCTTCTGTCTCATTTGCTGTTACTGTTGTATCCTGTGTGCTTGTTAACTCTTCTGCGTAGGAAGTATTTGGATAAGCGGTAAAAAGCATACACACTATAATCATCATTGGTAAACATTTCCTAAGCAATTTACACATATAACTCCTTTCTCCGATTTGTCAATCTCACATAAGTTACAATTTTATACTATCATTTATGTAAAAATATGTAAATATAAACAAATCTCATTATTCGGAGCTTATTCTTGTTTTTGTTTAAGTTTTATTCTTCTCTTTTAAGGTAACAGACAAATGCATCTACTACTGCGGGGTCGAACTGTGTTCCTTTATTATTTAACATCTCTTGTATCGCCTGTTCTTTGGAAAGCTCTCCCTTACGGTAGGGCCTGCAGCTGGTCATTGCATCATACGCATCCGCCACACATACGATTTTGGCCAGAGAATAGATTTGGTCCCCATCCAGGCCGCTGGGATACCCCTTTCCATCAATTCTTTCATGATGCTCATGAATAATCCGGCGGCAGTTAGTCAAAAAGTTCAGGTCTTTTAATATATTATTCCCCTTAATGGGATGCTTTTTGATTTCTCCGTATTCTTCCTGACTTAACTTTCCTTCCTTGTTAAGAATATTCTCCGCAATACCGATTTTACCGATATCGTGAAGGATACTGCCAAACTTCAGGTCATTCATTTCACTTTCATTTAGTCCCATCTCAGCGGCAATAATCATGGAATACTCCATTACTCTTTCACAATGACCGCCCGTATAGGCATCTTTTTCATCAATTGCGTTAGCCAATGCTCTTACCGTCTCAAAATAGCTCTCAGAATTCTGACGCAGCATATCTTCCAGCTCTTCGTTTAATGCGGAGGTCTCTTCATAAAGAGCTGATATCTCCTCTTTTTGGTTAAAGATTTCCTGGCTCTTGCTTTGCAGATTTTCTTCATATTGATACCGTTCATCCAACAGTCTGCTTAATTCTTCTGTCATATGGTTGAACTGGTTCCCCAGAATTGCCGTCTCGTCGTTAATTTTCATCTTAAAACGGTAGGAAAGATTGCCCTCAGCAACCTGCCTGGCCCCTATGGTCAGTTCTTCTATGGGTTTTACAAGTTTGCTTGCAATATAATACCCCGCGGATGCCACTACTGCCGAACTAAGGATTACCACCAGTGCGATTATACTCTCTATGTAACGAAGTTTATTCCTGGCATCCCGGTTATTGTAAATGATTTCGATAACATTTCTCTCATTAGCTCCTCTGGCTCCCACAATTTCATAGGGAATATATTCATAATAGGCCGGGGCATTCCGGTAGGTTCCGGTAACCTCAACTGTCTTCATCGTTTCAAGTGCCTGTTTAAAATAACCGTCATGGGGCGAAGTGATCTTAATGTTATTTCCGTCAGCATCTTTTTTGTAGGAGACTCCCTGATAGTCATACAGCAATACACTGCTTATAAAGCTATTCTCATCCAGGAGCTGGTGTTCAAAGTCTTCAAATGCAACATTGGAAGTCTTATCATTCTCCAATTTCGTTCCGGTCTCGAATATGTACTTCCCGTCATAGGAAGAGATATAGCAATATTTCATCAAATCTCCCGAATTAATCGAAAGACTAACGCGAGAAGTTGAAAATACACCCGAGGCACGAATTACCTCCAAATACTTTAAAAAATCCGTATATCCTGAAAAATTCAGCCCCAGGTCTTTCGAATCAGTAGCACGGATTACCGTATTGGTTTTATCTATGATATATAATTGATAATCGTCCTTCCCTTTAATAAAGGAGGAAAGATCAAAATCTATATTATTGTTGGTCTTGTACTCCTTCCAGACATTGTTCAGTATAATTTCAGCCTCTTCTTCAATGGGCTTTTCATTCAAAAGATTTACATAATCGGCATTCTTAATCATATTCAAGGCTCTGTCGTGTACCAGTTTACGCTTCTGGCTGAAATCTTCCTCCATGCTGCTATGCATTATAAAATATTGAAAAGCAGCCAAAATGCCGGAAACTAAAAATACACTAAAAAAAAGCAATATGAAAAGCTTATACTTAAATGGAAAAAACCTCTTATGCCTCATGATGCATCCTCCTATATTACTCTGCCGGAAACTCCTACGAACCTTACGATTATTTGTTATTTCCTTTATTATATATACATTCATGCGGTAAGCACAACTAATTTTTCTCAAATATGTCATATTTTGATAGTTTTTATCCTTTTACCCCATAAAACGCAAAAAAGGGCTTTAGCCCCGTAGATATATTCTACTCAGCTAAAGCCCTATGCTTAATTATCTGAAAATCTCCCTGACCGAAATACAAAAGAAAAGATACTTCCAATAATAATGATAAATATTCCAATCAACCGGAAGCCTGTTATAATACTATATTTTGTTGCCGCAAATCCAAAGAACAGCCCCAGAATAATACTGAATATACGCTCCGCCAACGATGATAAAGATTCAATCGTTGCCCGTGCATCGCTGTCAGCATGGTGATGAACATACCCCATTACTAAAGGTTCTATTAATGCTGCCATGCTTATAGCCAATACCAGCCCCACAGCCCCCACTATGCTTTGCACAAGGGTTGCCAGGATAATACCCATGGCACATAAAAAAGAAGCTGCTATCAAAATAGTCGTTAGTTTAAAATACTTCAATAGCCCTGCCGAAAGTATGGAACTTAGTATTCTGCCGCCGCATATAATTGATGAAAAAATCCCAAAAAACATAACAGAAAACGAAATATGTTCTAAGTAAAGCTGCCAAAATTCATCAATATAGACAATACTGGCTGATATAATAATAGCATTCATACAAATCTTTAAAACATTCCTATTGGATTTAAAAAACGCAAATGCTGTGGTTATAATATACTGTAAAGTCACCTTTTTCTTATCAGTAAAATGAGCTGACGGCTCCCGCAAGAGCAAAGAGAAGGTAACCGCTAATATGGAGCTGACGAACGAAAACCAGTAATTAAAAGTATAGCCGAACTGAAATGCCAAAAACCCTCCAGATAATGCAGCAATTAACCCGGCTGTAAAATTTATTGCATTCCCCTTTCCGCAAATACTTTCGAATTCATTGGCCCTGTCACAGCTTTTCAAGGAATCATAAAGTAAAGCATTATAGGCTCCGCTTCCAAAAGCTGTTCCAATACCCGAAATAAAAGTAATAATAGCAAAGTGCCAAAAGGTAGTAGAAAAAACCAAAGCATAAAACTGAAAACCATGCAAAATACTGCTAATAACTATTAACTTTTTTCTTCCGATTTTATCTGCAAGAACCCCTGAAGGAATTTCAAATACAATAATAGCGATAGCATAAACTATTTCACAGTATACCACCATTTGTACCGTCATTCCACGTTCCTGATAGAACAAACGCTCAATGACATAAGCCGGAATCAGGTTGTGAAAGAAAAATATTGCATATAAAAGCCACTTGTTTTTATAATAAATCATTTCAATCTCCTTATACAATCATCTACATTGATATGCAAAAAACCGTATAAAGTCTGGTGGTGGCCGGGCCCAAAATTAACAAGGATACCTGGTAAAATACATAAATATGACCTCCTTTATTTTTCAGCTTAACATGGGTAATATATAATTATTTTTAAACCTCGAGAGAAGAACCTTTTCACTCTTTCTCAATACACTTGTTTTTAACTTTATTTAAATATATCATCATATTTTCGTCCTCTTCCTTGTTGTAAACGAATCCAAAGTGTTCCGCCACTTTAAGTGCCATCACACGGAAAAGCTCACAGGCAGTAAAAACCGACTCCCAAAAGTGCCCATAATTACTGTCAGAATAAGTACCGGCATACATTGCATAAAGATCCGGCGGCAAATATTTTTTAAAATACTTTCCCTTCTTACCTGCCGATACAGAAAAGTCAGTGCTAATACCAATAAACCATTCCGTCATCTGATTCAGCATATCCCGTACATGATGGTCAAACATATTCTTAGCATAAGGAAGTTCGTCTCTTGCAATTCCTTTTGCCACATTATTTAAGCACCACCAAAATTCGTTGCCGGTATCTGAATAAACATTTTGGCTAGGCGGTTTAATATGCCAATGCCTCCTGTCCGGTGTGATGTCCGGTAAATACTTATCTTTGTCCAGCAGCACAATAACAGGCTCTCCATCGTCGATATAGGGAGTAAATTCAATGCTTAAATCAATTCGATTCCCATCATCAAATATCATAAGATACGTAAAATGACCATCTCCATCCGGCGGCAGCAAAGGATGAGACATCAATTCGGGTAATTGCATAATGGCAGGCTTCCCAAACTTTTCTTCAATCCATTTGATATTATTATAAAATGGTTTGGCGTCAGTGACAAAGTAAGTAATATCATAGTCCTGAAATATATCTTTAGGTGCATCGGGATTTGCACGAGAGCCGGATAATAGCACCGCCCTGATTAATTCATCTTCTTCTGCTATCTGCAGAATTAGTTCTGTCATTTCTTTTTCCGAACGCATACTACACCTCACAAGATTTTCATTTTCATGGCGCTTCTATTCCTCAGGAATATTTTACCTCTAATTTATAACTAAGTAAACTATAAAGGGCACCGTAGTCTGTTAATCTTCTGATTTCTTTTTAAAGTCCTTTAGTTCTGACATTTTATAATTATTCTTACTGATTCTCTTTTTCCTGTTTGGATTTTCCGCTTTTGCTCTGGGATAATATCTGTCACATTTCTGGCAATAGTGCTCATGACATGCTTCCCTGCCTAATTTGCATTGTCCTAAAGCAATATAATGTATGCAAACCGCCTCTTTATATTTGGCCATCTTCTATTCCTCCTGATTATATAAAAACTTCACAAAAAAAGAGCCTGTTAACTGTGACAAATACACCACCACATTAATCGGCTCCGGTCATTTATATTTTATGGTTGCCGATAGCATCTTAAAACATGCTATCTTTCATTCTGTATCCTTTACAGTCG
>JAEXGM010000149.1 GCA_023450835.1 Bacillota bacterium
ATGGGCATGGCTATTAGTATGGCTTATTATATCATTTATAGTAAAAGATTAAAAGACTTTTTTAAACCTGTTTAGTTTTTAACAATAAAGTTGACAACTCAATTTTATTGGAGGTATAATAACTCGAACATTACAAAATAATATATCAGAAAAGGTACAATATGAGTGTAAATAATCCGCTTACCAGACGTGTGGGACATATTACAAAGTGCAGCCAGCAGCATATGGATATTGCTTTAAAGCCTCTGAAATTAAGCAGCGGCTCTTATCCGTTTCTCCTGACTCTGTATGATGAGGAAGGAATTAATCTGGAGAAGCTGAGCCGGAAAATACATGTGGATAAAGCCATGTCAACACGTACGGTCCAAAAGTTGATTTCATTAGAATATATAAAGAAGCTGCCTCATGATAACGACCAGAGATCCTGTAAGCTTTATCTGACCGATAAGGCAAAGGAAGTCATCCCCTCTATCAGACAGGCTTTGAACGATTGGATAGAGCAGATTACCGTAGATATTCCGCCGGAAAAACTGGAGGAATTATACGGCATGTTGGATACCATTATGATACGCGCAGAAGAAAAGTAAAGGAACATATATTATGGATATTGTTATAAAAGAAGAACATCAGACCACTATGCCCCGAGGCGTTCGATGGGGCATTTTATTTATTATTGTTATGTCAGTATTTATGTCCACCCTGGACAGCAGTATAGTAAATGTAGCTCTGCCCACCATGTCAAAAAACCTTTCCGTATCCTCCGGTGCCATTGCCTGGGTAGTGAGTATCTACCTTATTGCGGTCTCCGCAACGATGCTGCTCTTTGGACGCCTGGGCGATATATACGGTAAAACCATTGTCTTTCAAATAGGTCTTGCCGTTTTCACCTTAGGCTCTCTGCTGTGCGGAATTTCTGCCTCTCTGGTCATGCTCTTAATCGCAAGAGTAATCCAGGCTATCGGTGCCGCAGGACTTATGTCCAACAGCCAGGGAATCATTACACAGGTATTTCCCGATAAGGAAAGAGGCCGTGCTTTGGGAATCAACGGTGCTTTTGTCGCTCTTGGCTCACTGGTCGGTCCTTCCCTTGGAGGTCTGATCGTAGATTTTACCAGGTGGGAATATATCTTCTGGATCAATATTCCTATCGGTATTATTGTAATTCTGCTTTCCCTGAAATTACTTCCCCATTCCGGAAAGAGAATGGATGAGAAAGTGGATCTGCCCGGTTCCCTCTTATTCCTGACCTTCATAGTGCTGCTCTTTGGCGGGTTAGGACAGGTCCAGCAGGTAGGCTTTACTTCTCCCTCGGTTATAATAAGCCTTATTGCCTCGGTTATACTCTTCTGCTTCTTTCTGCGCAGAGAAAAACGAATCGAAATGCCTTTACTGGATTTATCTCTTTTTCACAGCAAATGGTTCAGTATCAGCTTAATTTGCAGCTTTATAAGCTTTATCTCTATTTTTTGCTCCAATATCGTTATGCCCTTTTACCTGCAGGATGCCTTGGGATTGTCCCCCAAAAGTGCGGGAGCTTTTCTCTCCATCTATCCTCTGATTCTGGCACTGGCAGCCCCCATAAGCGGATATATCTCCGATAAAATCGGTTCCGAAATTTTAACTTTGATAGGACTTTGCCTTATCAGCATCGGGCTGCTTTTAATGTCCACCCTTAATGCCAGCCCGAATTACTGGGTAATGGGTATGTATATGGGAATTATGTCTCTTGGTAATGCCCTGTTCCAATCCCCTAATACTTCCCTCGTTATGTCTACCCTTCCAAGAAACAAACTTGGAATTGGCGGCAGTATCAGTGCCCTGGTCCGTAATCTTGGTATGATTGTGGGTATTACCCTTGCAACCACTTTACTGTATCAGGGAATGAGCGGGAAAGTCGGCCATCACGTAAGCGATATTACCACGGCAGGCACTTCAGCTTTCCTCTTTGGCATGAGGATCGTATATTTGACAGCCTTTGTTATCTGTCTGGCAGGTGCCGCAATTACCGCCTTCCGTTTATTCTCCAGAAAAAAGGAACGCCAATAAACAGGTATTCGTTGAAAAATGAGACCCTGAGGAGTGTGTGACAAGTCATACTCCCCAGGGTCTTATTTTGTAACAGCCTCTTTTAGAAAAGTATCCTTTTAGGATTGGCTGCGGATATAGTCCGACCAGTTTCTTTCTAAAACCTTTTCAACAAATATTCTGGCTATGGCCTCATCAAATTGGGTGCCCGCATTGCCTGCAATTTCTCTGATAACAGCCTCTTCATCCATTGGTTCCTGATAGGTTCTCGGGTATAACATCCTGTCATATGCATCTGCAAGACTTAAAATTCTTGCCTGAAGAGGAATATCATTTCCCCGGATACCTCTGGGGTAGCCCCCGCCGTCCATGCGCTCATGGTGGCATAAAACATATTGCGCTATCTGAGTAAATTCATTGGAGCTTTTCAATATCTGGTAACCTATTTCAGGATGCCTTTTGTATTCGGTCCACTCTACCTCCGTAAGAGGGTCCTGTTTCTCAAAGATTTTTTCTTCCAGCCCTATCTTACCAATATCATGAAGCGAGCCTGCTGTTATAATCTCATTAACTGCCTCTTCACTCATGTCCATTGCCTTTGCTATCTCTCCGCACAATCGTCCTACCCTTTTGTTGTGCGCTTCTTCCTTTTTGCTTTTACTATAGAATACCTGAGTTATTATTTTAAGGGTTTCATTGCGCATGCTGCTGCTTTCATTGAGTTTGTGCCGATACATGGCATTCTCTGCTTCCACAAAAATGCTCTCCATGCTTTGTCTGTTGGTTGTCTTCGTTGCACACCCAAAGGAAACAGAAAGGACAGAACTGTCACCGCTTTCTAAAGCCAATGCCTTCTTAATCCTGGATATAAGGCCCTCCGCCTCCCTCTCTTCCATCCCCGGCAGAAAGAGTACAAATTCATCTCCGCCAATGCGGGCAATAATGTCCTCTTTGCGGCACTCTCTGGAAAGAATCTGCGAAACATGGATTAACAGCTGGTCTCCCGCCAGATGTCCGAAAGCATCATTGGTAAGCTTTAAGCCGTTGACATCAGCAAGTACCAATGTGACCGGAAGATTCTGTGCTGCATCCAGTCTCATAAGTTCTTCTTCATAGAACCTGCGGTTATATAATCCGGTCAATTGATCATGATAGCTTAAATATAATACCTTCTGTTCAACGTTCCTTCTCTCCTCAATATTGCGGCTGACTCCAAGTATCTCAATTTCCTGCTCTGCGTTATAACGATATCCGGCGGAAGTCTCCATCCAAATAAGCCGGCCGTTTTTATGAATACTCTGCATCTCGATAATATAAAACTTGGATTTTTCCGGATTCTCAAGAAACTCTCTTACATGTTCGGCAGTCTGCTGTTCCACACGATGAAGA
>JAEXGM010000180.1 GCA_023450835.1 Bacillota bacterium
ATTTCACACTAATCCCCATGCATATTGCAGGCGTACAGACTGTTTGCCGTCTGCACGATACTCCCCCAATAGAAAGGTTGTAAAATGCAGCACATTTTTCAACCACCTCTATATTCTTAAACTGATAAAATCAATCAGCCCGCGAACAATACATAAATCACCATTGGCACCAGACAAATAAGTCCCATAACCCCTTAAATACAAACTTTTTAAATAATCTTATAATATAAACGCCAAAAAGCCCCGTTTCAATATGTTTCCAGGCAATTTGCAAAAAGCAGAAAGAACGTATGCGCCTTGGAACCAGTGCATACGTCTTTCTGCTTTTTGCAAATTGCCGTCCCCTTGAGAAAAACTCGCCCTTTGCCATATCTCATCTTATTACTATAAATCAGCCGGCATAATAATCTCAAAAGTAATAAGCTCATCCTTGCTGGCCGCAGTTATTTTTCCCTTATGAAGTTCCACTATCTCCTTTGCAATAGCAAGTCCCAGCCCCGCACCGCCTGTCCTTGACTGTCTGGCCGTATCCAGCCGGTAAAACTGCTCAAATATCCGGTTTAATTTCTCCTCAGGAATGGTATTGCCATGATTAATAAAGATAAAATGAATGCTGCTGCCCTCCTTCTTTACCACCACTACAATGGTATCCTCCTCAAAGCTGTAATTAATGGCATTTCGGAGCAAATTATCAAACACTCTCTGCATCTTACCGGTATCGCAGCGCATAAAGATGTCCCCTTCTGCTTTCAGTTCACAGGAGAGATTCTTCTCTTTCAAAGAGGGTCCTGCCTCGAATATTATCTGCTCCAGCATTCTGGTAATGTTGATGCGGCTTAATTCGAGAGTCAGATTTGTAAGGTTGAACCTGGTAATATCAAAGAATTCATTAATCAATTCTTCCAGACGCTCTGATTTGCCAAGAGCAATGGAAAGATATTTCTCCTGCAATTCCTTTGAGATTTCCTTTTCATCCTCTAACAGTGTCAAATAGCCAATAACCGAAGTTAAGGGCGTTTTTAGATCATGAGCAAGATAGACTACCAAATCATTCTTCCTCTGCTCGGCTTCTCTTGCCACCATCTCTCCCCGTCTTACCTGCAGCTTCGTCTGGTTCATCTGGTTTTCTACTTCTTTTAACTCAGCCGGTAAGGAAATAAGCTCTTCTCCAGGATTATATATTTCTTCTGCTGCTTTTACGACCTGTTCCAGATACCCCAGAGTCTTAAACCAATAATAGAAAAAGATTACACCCACTCCGATAATCCATACACCGCCTAAAACCAGCATACTATGCCTGTTAATTAATGAAAGTATCTGATATAGAACATTATCAGAGTACCAGATAAAACTTCCGACAAAAGCTCTGGCAAGCAGATAAGCTCCCAGCAAAAGAAAAGTGTAGACAACCGCCCATAAAAGGAAACGAGTAAAGATAAACCCCGTCAGACTTTTCCTGATATTTGTTCTTTTAGTCAATTTTATACCCCATTCCCCAAACGGTCTTTATAAATTTCGGTTTCTTGGAATTATCCTGCATCTTCTCTCTCAACCTGCCGATATGCGCCATTACGGTATTATTATTATCCAGGAATTTTTCCTGCCATACCACCTCAAAAAGCTCCTCGGAGGATACCACTTTTCCCCGATGGTCGCACAAATACCAAAGGATAGAGAATTCAATGGGGGTCAAGGATAATTCTTTCTCATACAACAGACACTGGTGAGTTTCTTTATTGATAACCAGTCCCCTGATGTCATATTCCAGACCTTCTGCCTCTTCCGCCGTATTATACCGCATATAGCGGCGAAGCTGTGTTTTAACTCTGGCGACCAACTCCAATGGATTAAAAGGCTTTGTGATATAGTCATCCGCTCCGAGAGTAAGCCCCATGATTTTGTCCATGTCCTCTACCTTTGCAGTCAGCATAATTACAGGAAAAAAATACTTTTCCCGAATCTTCTGGCAGATACGAAAACCATCAATGTCCGGAAGCATCACATCCAGAACAGCCAGATTGATTTTATGAAACTCAATGCAGGCAAGAGCTTCCTTCCCCGTGTAATATTTATATACGTTAAAACCTTCATTTTTCAGATAAAGTTCCAATAAGTCGGCAATTTCTTTTTCATCGTCTACTATTAATATTGTCTCACCCATGTTTGTCCTCACATCTTTTTATACTTTACTATTTAGCATGATATACCAAAAAGCAAAAGTATACAAGGCTTGATTCAAACCTCTCTCTGAAACATATCGCTCAATTGATACAACCTTCTATGATTTATAAGCTATGTAAACAGGCCTTTCATTCCGCCTTAATCTGTCTTACATCTCTCTATGGTGCACTAGGGCATACATAATAATACCTGTCAATAAAACATGGATTAGAATAGTAATATCACCGTCCAAAGTTATATAATCTCTTTGTGTATAATCGTATATTACTACTACAATCATAGTATATAGCAAAAACCTTAAGACCCATTTTATTACTCTAAACAGCTGTTCCTTATTCTCCATTACAATACTCCCTTTTATTTTAGTTATGTGCCTTGGCTTAAAATCCATATCCATATAATAGGATATTCTGCGATTATTATGTAATATATCATTAAAAATAGCAAGACTTTTCCAAGAATTCTATAAACTCCACTAATACATTGTTTTGCAAATAAACAGACTGAATAGGCTGAATATAATTTCAAAGCTGACATTCAAAAACATATCTGTAGTGTAGTAGGCATATAGCAAAGCTATACCCGGCTTTTGGGTTGCTGCACGCTAAAAGAGGGAGTAAACCGGTTTTCTAAAACCAGCTTACTCCCTTTTTTAGTTTACTAATATACTCTGTACAATTAAAAGAACAGGCTTTTTCAAAGATATTTAAGAAATTCTTCTGAATTCCACACTTTCAACTTCCATACCCTGCTTCAATTCTTTCAGTTCTACGGAATACAGCCCTTCTTGCAGCTCTGCTTTAATAAGCTTTTGTTTTACCCACTGTCCGTCTGTTCCACTGGTCTGAATGGTTGCAACCTGAGTATTGTTTAATAACAGATTACAGGAAGTCTGCGCTAAATCACTGCCAAAGGACCTGACATTTACAATCAGACGATAGATTCCCGCTTCCTTAACTTCTATAACAGTTTCACCCTCACTCTCAAGCCTTACAACGGTATCTTCCGTATCCAGGCTGGAAGGTGTGACTTCTGAGTATACAGCAGCACTTGCATCAGCCGCAACCTGCACTGCCTCTTCCGTAAAGCTTTCTTCTCGCTTAAATACCGGTGCTTTTATAATAAATTCGCAGATATTCTTAGCACAACGCTGCAGCTCTCCTCTGGTCAAGATGCCTTCTTTTACGGCTTCCTCTGTCAGATCTCTATATGCATTTACCTCCGCACCAAAATTAGTGACCACCATGTAAAGGTCATTCTGGGCCTTAACCATGAAATGGGTATTCTTTCTGTCCGCTGCTCCACCGGCTGCCACATCATTCATAATAGCCCACCAGTCTGTCATTACAATACCCTCAAAACCCCATTCTCCTCTAAGGATGGTTGTGTTCAGGTCATAATTAGAGGCAGACCAATGCCCGTTAATAGGGTTATAAGAAGTCATGACGCCGCTTGCGCCGCCTTCTTTTACTGCAATTTCAAAGCCTTTCAGGTAGATTTCACGAAGGGCACGCTCAGAAACAACCGCATCTACCTTGGAGCGGAATTTCTCCTGATTGTTGCAGGCAAAATGCTTTAAGGTGGCATTGGAACCGCCTTTCATAATACCCTTTACAACAGCGCTGGCAAACTTGCCGGTGATTAACGGGTCTTCGGAAAAGTATTCAAAATTACGTCCATTTAAAGGACTTCTTCTGATATTTAGACCGGGTCCAAGAAGCATATCAATGCAATTACGTAACAGTTCCTGCCCTTCCATTACATATAGTTCTTCCACCAGGTCTGTATTCCAGGTAGCCGCAAGAAGAGTTCCGATAGGAACCTGAGTTGCCTTAGGACCTCCATCCATACGAATACCGGAAGGACCGTCGGAAGTGCAGGCCAGAGGGATTCCAAAGTGTAAAAGCCTGTCCGTAACTCCTCCAAAGGCAGAAGCTGTTCCGGGAGTCACAAGGGGATGGCACATTCCTTCTCCCCTGACCAGTGCTCCGAGGTCTTCATTTGTCAGCTGAGCCAGGAATTCTTCCATTGTTACCTTATTTTCTGCAACATCTTTCAGGAGGTAACCTTTGTCTTCCGTATATTTTATATCCTTCGGAAGATTCTTCTTAATTCTTTCCTCTATAGAAATCTCAAGCTTTGGCACCTTCTCGTAAATCAGTTCATAGGAGCCGTCTTCCTTTTTCTTACCCGGTTTCATACGGGTGAAATCATCTGTCGGTGCGGATGCCTGCTGTAATTCTTCCGTTACTATAAGCTTTTCTACTACATATCCGTTCTTACCGTCAACCGGTACCAATGAGGCATTTCTTATACTGTTGCCGGCATAGATACGATATTCTCCCTCTTCCAGTACATAGCAGTAAGGATGTCCGGTTACACCGCTGTCATCGTAGGAAGCCATAGTAACCAAAGGCATTTTAACAATAAGAATCTCTTCTTCACCCGGTCTTAACACACCAGTTTTTGCAAATGCACCCAGAACTTTTGCAGGTCTTCCAAGCTTACCCTGTGGCGCTTCGTAATAAACCTCTACAACTTCTTTTCCGGAATAGATGTCTCCTGTATTTTTCACTGCTACCTGTAACTCAATGAACTTTTCCTTATCATTTCCGGTTACTTCTGCCTTAAGAGCTGTCATTGAAAAATTCGTGTAGGATAAGCCATAGCCGAATTCAAAATGCACTTTCTCAGGAGCAAAGGTCTCAAAATAACGATATCCCACATAGATATCTTCCTGATACAGATTCTTGCTCTCTCCGCCATAATTCTCGGTGGAAGGGTAGTCTTTAATGGAATATGCAATGGTATCGGTAAGCTTTCCGCTGGGTGTTACTTCACCAACCAGAACGTCTGCAATTGCATTGCCGCCTTCCATACCACCCTGCCAGGCATAAATAACTGATTTTATAGGATGTTTATGGTCCTGGGATTCCATCCAGCTCATATCAATAATATTGGATACATTCAGTACCACAGCCACCTGTTCAAAATGACAGGTAACTGCTTTTAGCATTTCTTCTTCCTCTTCTGTCAGCCGATAGCTTCCGGGAGCATCCGCATTGTCCTTATCCTCACCGGCAGTACGCCCGATAACAACGATTGCCTTGCCGGATTGTTCTTTTGCCCTCTTTACCACTTCATCACTTAAAGGCATTTCTTTCTGGTTCCAGGGCTCGCCTGCCCATACTCCGCCGCCGTTATCAAAGGGATTATCAAGAAGCCAATTTTCATAAATTGCAGCCAGCTCTTCGTTAATACAGATATCCTTTTTACTTCTTAGACCATCCAGAAGATTTGTGGTGTAGGCAACATTAACACTGCCGCCTGAACCGGTTCCGCTCCTATAATAATTCTTTTGAATCCTTCCGAATACGGATACCTTCTCCCCTTCTTTAACGGGAAGCACCATTCCTTCATTCTTTAGTAGAACAGCACCTTCTGCTGCCGCTTTTCTGCTAAACTCTGCAAATCCTTCTAAAGGAATTCCTATCATTTTCTGGTTCATCCTTTATCTCCTTCGTAGTAATTTATATTAAATTGCTTCCATCATTTTGAAAACAAATATAATCTTAGTTTTTTACCTTATATTTTTTCCGCACTATTCCGGCTCTCTCTTATAAACATAATGCCAAATGCAATTATTAATATAAAACAGCTGAACCATATGGCTTTCATAGAAAGAAATCCTGCAAATATACTGCCAACGGCCGCACCAATTGCAAAGATTCCAATAAAAACAAAATATAATATTGACTTTTTCTTTAATTCCGGATTCCTGGTTGTATGGTATGAAAACCATAATTCCGTTGCAGTCCTTAAATTTCCGATGCACATGGTAGTGGCATATACATTTCCATTTAACTTACGAAAGCTTTGTACCTGCATGGCACATACCATGGATACCAGCATATTGGATATCAGATCCATCCCCTCCGGCATCAGTCCCACAAAAAACAAAGTGAGTATTTCCATTGCCAAAACAATCTGCCGCCAATGGATTCTGTCATATTTCTTAAAATATTTCCGTATCACCTCTGCCAGAACAATACCAAACAGAAAGGAGATTACAGGAAACAGATACCGAAGTCCAAGTTTTATATTGCCTTCTGCAAAATGTTGTCCCATTAATACAATATTGCCGGTCTGGGCATTTGCAAAAACACCGTTCCTGCAAATGTAAGTATATGCATCCTGAAAACCTCCTGATATACATAAAAGTCCAATTACTACAATGGATTCAGACATCTGTCCCCGTTTTTTCATAGCCGCTTAATCTCCTAAATCCCCTTTAACCATCATCAAAATTCTAAGACAGCACTCACCGGATAGTGGTCGGATAAATAAACTTCTCCCTCGCTATCAGTCCATTTCTCCACCTGTTTACAGGTAAAATGTCTGTCAGCAATTATATAATCTATCTTTTCCATCTCTTTTAATCTGCCAAAATCATGAAAGGTGCCGTCAATATCCTTTGTACAGTCAATAAACTGCGGATACTTCTTTAATATGGCAAGTTCTCTGGAATCCGGCAGAGCATTGAAATCTCCGGTAAGAATAACCGGTACGTCTCCAAGGAAGTCAGCTTCTGAAATCTTTTTCAGTATCTGCCCTAATCCCTGCTCTCTGGCCTCACTTCCGATATGGTCCAGATGAGTATTATAAACACGGAATACCTTGCCGGTCTTTATCTCCTGAAAATAAATGCAGGTGCAGGTCCTTGGGCATTCACTCTGATTAGCATAGCGGCTTCCCGGAAGGTCCGGTGTCTCTGACAGCCAGAAGGTCTCCAATCTTACGATATTATACTTATCCTTACGATAGGCAATGGAGGTCTCTTCGCCTTCAAGGTTCTTTTCTCTGCCGCAGCCAACCAAATAATACTCTGTTAAATTCTCTTTCAGCCAAAGAGCAACATGGGGCAAAACTTCCTGAAAACCGATAATATCCGGTTGCTCTGCCTTGATTTTCTTTAATATCAAATCCTGTCTGTATTTAAAATTATTGGCTCCATCCTGGCCATAATCGCATCTTATATTAAAGGTTACTATCTGCATATAAACTCCCATCTGTGCTTATTGGCACTCTTTAAATGTGTGCAGCGCCTTTTAAGCGTGCTACAGTACATGTATAAATCAAGATGTTGAAAAAACGAAAGATAGTTTTTCCAACATCCTATTTTATGTCATTGCTTTTAAGTGCACAAGCCCTTCCTTCTAATTATTTGTGGACTGCCGTACACGAACCTCTCTTTAACAGGGATGACTCAAATACAATATGTCTGGTTTCCCCTCCCTGCAGCATGTCAAAAAGCAGCTCTACACTGGACAAAGCCATCTGCTCTGCCGGCTGGGAGATGGTATCAATAGAAGGATGATAAAATTCTGCCTCTTCAATACCGTCAAAACCTATAATTGATATATTTTCCGGAATCTTTAAACCGCTGGAAAGAATAGCTTTTGCCGCTCCGATTGCAACAATGTCCGCAAATGCAAATACGGCTGTCACATCCTTGTTCTGAGCCAAGAGCTGCTTCATCATTTTAAAACCGAAATCATATCCTGACAGAGATGAGAATTCAGAAGCTACCAAAGAGGAATCAAAGGGGACATTATATTGCTCCAATGCTCTTATATACCCTCTGTATCGTAAAGAGTTGGGTGTCATTTCATCAACAGGAGCATTCATAATAAATCCTATTCTTCTATGCCCCATTGAAATCAGATATTCAACAGCTTTAAAGGCCTCCAGTTCATCATTGATACGGACACTGGAATAACTTTCAAGGGAAACCTCATCTCCTGCCGATACCGTAAGCAGTACACAGGGAACCTTCAGACCGCTGAATTTTGTAGCAGTATAATTAAAGGAACCTCCCATAATAATGACTCCCTGAAGATTTCTGTCCTTGGCCTCTGATATAGCGATATCCAATTCATTCTGCAGATTTGTGACATTTTGTATAATCAACTGATAACCTCTAAGTGCAACCTTTTGTTCAATTATTCTTATCATTTTTTGAAAAAATGGATTGGTTATAGATTTTACCAGCAACGCCACGCTCTTTGACTGATTGGATTTTAAGTTCCTGGCACTGTTATTGGGAATATAATTGTATTCTCTGACAACGGCCATAACTTTTTCTCTTGTTTTGGAGCTTACCGGCCCCGAATTGTTAATAACCCTGGATACTGTTGTTATTCCAACTCCTGAAAGTTTTGCTATTTCTTTAATTGTTACTTCCATATACCTCATCCTATGCTTGATTTTTATCCGAATACTCGAAAACAATTCCCCTGTTTGTACATAATTAATAATTATACCACAATCCTATCGGATTTGCATTAACAAAACAAATGGAATTACTTCTTATTAACAGGAAATTGGCAGGAATTATTCCCTTTTCCGTTCTATCGGTAAAGTTATGCATCCCTGCCATTATCCTTATTACTTCAATGGTTTTTTATTCATTTGTATAAATCAATTATTTGGAAGCATTGTATGCAGTCCACTGGTCATTAACTTCCTGTAATACTTTGTCAATTCCAGCAGTCTTTAACTGTTTCCTGTACTCTGCTACCGCATCCTTAGGATCCTGTGTAGTCTTACCTAAGAGTATCTGAATACCAAGCTGTGAGTTTACATTGGAAATAGCGGAAAGCTCAGTATTTACCTTGCTGCTGTCAAAGCTGAAACCTACAAAAGGATTATCAATAGCAACTTTGGACCATGCATCATTCAAAGTATAACGGCGAGGATCTTCTGTAAGCTGAGGAATATTCAGAGCATCTGTACGGAATGCCCATGATGCAAATCCGCCGGCATCTTTCTTCTCATCATAAGTAGCAGGTCTTGTAACCTTGCCATCTTTCAGTTCATATTGTCTTCCAACAATACCATACTGGAATAAATCATAACAATCTTTGTCAGTCATAAGCTTCTCAATTACCTGTAAGCATCTGTCCGGATATTTGGAGTTTGCACTGATACCTGTAGCATTGTTAACACCGCTGGCTCTTACAATCTTACCGTTTGCTTCAGGGAAGCAGTAGAATTCAGATTCTACTCCGGGTAATTTCTGTTCCTGAGTACCATAGCTTCCTGTCCAGTCAGGCTGGTGAGAAATGTAACCTGCGGATAAGCCATTGTAGAAGTTATCTTTGTCATCCTGTGATGAAGAAAGAATATCTGTTGACCAGTATCCTTTTTCTTCCCATTCATGCATCTTTACAGCAAATGCTTCGAATTCATCTGTAAATGCAGGTGCAAAAATCTTACTGTTGTCATCTTTATCAGCTGCCAGATATAATTCACTTTCAGAGATACCAGGTGCATTGATCCAGCCGCCTGTTGTACCGATAAACATTCTGTAAAGGTCATTTGACAGATTTGCTTTACCATTTAAAGGAACCTGACCGTCAGCAACTGCTGCGTCCATGTATTTTTCCATATCTGCGATAGAATTGATACTGGATACTCCGTACTTGTCCATTAAATCTTTACGGGATACAAATCCATAGGAAGTATATTCGGAATAGTCGGTAGGTACTCCATAGATTTTTCCGTCTACTTTCATGCTATCCCACTGATTTGTTAATGCAGTCTTAAGTGTAGGCGCATCTTTATCAAGTAAATCTGTGATGTCAGCTAAAGCGCCTTGCTTTACAAGTGTAGCATACGGAACATTGGCAGTGGCTGAAATATATGCCATATCAAACTTCTCGCCTGATGAGAACATTAGAGGATACTTTGTTGCAATGTCACCCCAGTCGATATATTTAATTTCCAGGGTAGTATTGATGCTTGCCTTTAATTTTTCATTCAGCGCGGCAAGTATATCTTTGTTGGCAATACCTTCGCTGCCATATAAATAAAGAACCAGATTTACCTCTTTGGAATTGTCCGTCTTACCGTCTGTTGTTTCCGCCCCATTGTTTGTTGTGTCGGAATTGTTTTTTGTTGTTTTGCTGCATCCGGTTACCATACCGATTGCCAGCACTGCTACTAACAACAATGCAATAATTCTCTTCATCTTTACCTCCATTCTGCCGCTCATAGCGACATAAAATACATTATTTATAATAAGCCCCCGAGCTGTGCATTAATCAGATTAATGTGACAGCTCTTTAAGCATATTACCACAAAAGATATTATCAGCCCTTTACGGCACCGATAGTCAGACCGCTTACAAAATACTTTTGTACAAAAGGATATACTAAGATAATCGGCCCGATTGCTGCTACTGCAGTTGCCATTTTAATTGATTCACTTGGCAGATCTCCTATGTTAATCGTTAGCCCCTGCTGGATTAACAGGGATATATTTGCCTGGCTCACGATTTTTTGCAGGAAATACTGTAGCGGAATCTTATTCTGGG
Organism: Bacillota bacterium; assembly: GCA_023450835.1. Taxonomy (GTDB): domain Bacteria; phylum Bacillota; class Clostridia; order Lachnospirales; family Lachnospiraceae; genus Anaerocolumna. The sequence goes on from JAEXGM010000180.1 coordinate 10,559, forward strand.
ATTGAATATAAAGCATGGCATTATACCATTCATTCCAGTAACCAAGAGTAAGGAACAGGCCTATGGTTGCCAGAGAGGGTTTTGACAAAGGCATGAAGATCTTCCAGTAAATTCTAAAATCACCGGCTCCGTCAATTGCTGCGGATTCATACAGGGATTCCGGTATGGATTTCATAAAATTCCTCATCAGGAAGATGGACCAGGGACTCATTAGTCCAGGAAATATCAAAGCCCAAATGTTATCTTTTAATCCCAGGCCATTAACCATCAAAATATAGGTAGGAATCAAACCGCCGCTGAACAATGTTGTAAAATAGATAAAAAATGAAATCTGGTTTCTATATCTGAAATCTTTTCTGCAAAGCACATATCCGCCCATTGACATGAGGAACAATCCTAAAACAGTTCCTGCTACCGCAATGGTTATGGTTACTTTATAAGCGTTCATAAGATTAGTTATATGGCTTCCGAGAAATTCGTACGCGCTGAAACTGATGTGAGAAGGTATCAGCTTGTAACCTTCCTGTAATATTTCCTTTTCACTCATAAAAGAGGAAGATACCAGGAGAAGAAAAGGAAATAAGCATATCAATGTAAATATGGTAACAAGGGTATAAAAAATACCTTTCATGATTTTTTCATCCCTGCCCACTATTTTCCTACTTTTTATATTATCTTCTTTCATATTAACTTAACTCCTTTTTCCTAAAATAGTGCGCTTTCAGGTTCTATCTTCTTAACGACTGCATTCACTACCAAAACAAGAATCAGCCCGAATATTGACTGGTAGAAACCAACTGCGGCACCCTGTGAAAAGTTAAACTGGCTGACAAGGCTTCGGAATACAAAGGTATCAATAATATCCGTCTGAGGATATAGAATGGAATTACTGCCTATCAGGTTAAAGAACAGGTCGAAGGAACCCTTTAATATACCACCCAGTCCAAAAAGGAAAAGCAATATAACAGTAGTTTTTAACAAAGGTAATGTCAGATACTTTATCTTCTGTATAGGAGAGGCTCCGTCAAGAGATGCCGCCTCATAAATTTCAGCATCAATGCCGGTTATCGTAGCCAGATAGACTATCATACCGTAACCTGTCTGGTTCCAAATCTTGAAAAATACGATAATGTATTTCCAAATTCCCTGATCAGAATAAAAATCATGTTTGGGAAACCCTAAACCTGTTAATAATGTATTTACAAAGCCATGGTCGTAATTGAAGAAGTTATATGCAAAAAATCCGACAATAACCATTGAGATAAAATACGGCAACAGGATAATGGACTGAGATATTTTCTTAAACCATTTGCTTCCCAGCTCGGCAAGCATGATTGCAAAGGCCACTTGAAACACGTTACACAAAACCAGGAAGGCAACATTATAAAGAAGCGTATTCTTTGTTATCCTCCACAGGTCACCCGTCTTTGCCAGGAATTCAAAATTCTTAAGCCCCACAAAAGGACTGCCGAATATTCCTTTTCCAATGCTGTAGTCTACGAAAGCGATATATGCTCCCGGCATCGGAATGTAGGCAAAAACAAAAAAATAGATCAGAATTGGCAAAATCATTAAGAACAGAACACGCTTGCGTTTCACTTCGTGAAAAAAGTTCTTAAAATGGATTGTTAATTTTCCCATATAAAATCCACCCTTCACTTCATTTTTTAGATATACTTACTATTCTATCCAACTTGACCTTTGAAAAACCAAAACATTTGTAAATTTGTTTCATGGAATCGTTTCCATTTCTCAATCAAATTGTAATTTATGTGTAGATTATATTATCTTACATTGATTTTGTCAAATGGTTTTTTATATTTTTTTAATAATTTATGGTTATTTTTTATCTTATAAATTCTCATAAATTTGTAAATTGTTTCATTCTTTCATTATAATGGTTTAAAAATTAGACAAATTATTTTCAAAAAGAATCACTTTGCATTGACATTTTTATCATGCAAGGATATAATATTTTCAACAATCTCAAAAAGTGGTATCGTTTTCATAATTATTGCATACTACTTTCAGAAAGGACCCCCGTGTTATGAACCTAACAGATAATTTAATTGAATTGAAAGCAGGCAAAACAAGTTATCGTTTCCTGCCTACCGGTGATATTTTCGAATTCAACCACAATGGTATCATGTTAAATGGATTTCATGGAAATTCCAAAGATGGCTCTCCTAGTAACATATATCTTAGAATATATAAAGAGAATACCGTCACCGCATACCCCCTATTGGGAATCCGCTCCCATTCGGAATTAGAAAAAGGCAATAACTCCCTTAAGTTTATTGGAAAAGCTGAAGACGTCTCTTACGAGATAGTTTTTTATGCAAAAGAAGGCTTATGGTTCTGGGATATTGCTTTAAAGGGAACGAATGAAACTGTTGATATCCTATATGGCCAGGATATCGGCGTAGCTTCTTCCGGAGCTGTACTTACCAATGAGTTGTATGCGGCACAATATCTTGGACATAGTATCTTCTCTTCTGAGAACGGTTATACCATATGTTCCAGACAAAATCAGGATCAGGGAGGTGTTTATCCCTATCTTCGACAGGGTAGTTTAGGTACTTCGGTCATCCACTATTCCACAGACGGTATGCAATTCTTTAAGACCTCCTACAAGGACACAGACATCCCTGCCGCTCTTACAGAGGATTTACCGGATGTCAATTATCAGTATGAATTTTCTTATACTGCTCTTCAGACTGAGAAGTTTAATTTGGATTCCGATAAAAAACTTGCCTTTTATGGATTTGCGGCAGAAAATCATGCGGATGCCATTACTTCCCTGGAATATGACACTGAAATAAAATCTGCTTATCAAACCCTGGAAGAGGATTCCTATACTTCCTGCCCTTTAGTAACCCTCAAAAAGGAATTCGGTGCCACTTATTCCTCTCCTTCCCTCTCCACAGAAGATATTAATGTTTTATTTCCTTCTCGTATTCTGGAAGAACGTGACGGTGAAACCCTTCTCTCCTTTTTTACAAAGGACCACAGCCATATCGTAACCAAAGAAAAAGAGCTCCACATGGAACGCCCTCACGGTACGATTTTTATCAGCTGCCCTGGCGAACTGGAGGAAGAAAGCGTTAACGGAAGTTGGACTGATGCTCAGGGTGCAATTTCCAGTACTGCTTACATGTACGGATTATTCAATGGCCAGACAGTCCTTGGAAATACATCTTTCCACAAGTTTTTATCGACTTCAAGAGGTCTCCTGAATATTCAGAAGAATTGCGGTCAGCACTTATATATTAAGCTTAACGGAACCTACCGCCTGCTGACTCTTCCCGCTTTATTCGAGATGGGCATGAACTATGCAAGATGGTATTATGTTCTGGAAGATGACCTTTTAAGAATAACTTCTTACACTGCCGCTCATAAGCCTTATGTCGTTTTGGAAGTAACCAGCCAGAAAGAAAAATCCTACGACTTTATTCTTACAAACCAATTGGTTCTTGGTGAAAACGAACACACAAAAGATGTAGCCTTTACTAAAACACAAGACGGCTTACGTTTTACGGGAATATCAACGGAATATCAGGACCTTAACTATAACATGTTCTTTACGGCCGCCACATGGCAGACAAGCGATGACAGAATTTTCTTTGAAGACGGTCTTTCCAGAGATGATACTTTCTTAACTATTACAATAAATGAGACCAGCAGCTTTCAGTGCATCATTGCAAGCTCACTTACCGGTGAGGAAGTATTAAGTGCTCCTGTCATTGACTTTGAAGCAGAAAAAGCAGCTGTTCTTGATTATTATCGTAATTTGAACAGAGGTTTTAAACTTTCAACAGACAGCAAAGAGGAAGATACAAGAGTAAAAATCTTAAACGAAACTGCCTGGTGGTACACCCACAATGCAATGATTCACTTTGCTTCACCTCACGGCCTGGAACAGCCTGGCGGAGCAGCCTGGGGAACCAGAGACGTATGCCAGGGACCTATGGAATACTTCCTGATGACTCAGAATTACGACCTGGCCGGAAAAGTGCTCTTAAATATCTTCTCTCACCAGTCCCATTCAAGCGGAGAATGGCCTCAATGGTTTATGTTCGACCGTTATACGATGGATGCCGGCGAGTGCCACGGCGATGTGGTGTTCTGGCCCCTTAAATGCATTGGCGACTATCTGGAAGCTTCCGGTGATTATGCACTGCTGCATAAAGAAATTCCATATACTGATATTGCAGAACAGCCATACACCTTACTGCATCATATAAAACGTGCCTTTGAAGCAGTAAAGATGCGTTTTATCGGTAATACCGGATTAATAACCTATGCCGGAGGAGATTGGGATGACACCTTACAGCCGGTAGACCCTAAAATGCGTGAGCATCTGGTAAGTTCCTGGACCGTTGCTCTTGCTTTCCAGACTCTTAGACGTCTTGGAACAATGTTAAAGGATACTGACAGTAACTTTGCAGAAAAATTATCCGAAAGCGCGCAAAAGATTGCGGATGATTTTCAGTCCCTTTTAATTAAAGACGGCATTATCCCGGGATTTGTACAATACAACAATAATGAGATCACCTATATGCTTCACCCGGTGGATAAAGAAACCGGTATTAATTACCGTCTTCTGCCCATGACCCGCAGTATTATTGCCGAACTGGTATCCCCTGAACAGGCAAAGCTTAATATGCAGACCATCGACAAAGAGCTTAAATTCCCCGATGGTGTCCATCTTATGAACCGTCCTGCCCGTTACAGCGGAGGAGTAAGCAAGCTCTTTAAGAGAGCGGAACAGGCTGCCAATGTAGGAAGAGAGATAAGTCTTGAATACATTCATGCGCACATTCGTTATCTGGAAGCCTGCGCTAAAATCGGTGACAGCACCACTGCCTGGGACAGCTTATTTACCATTAATCCTATTCTTATTAAAGAGTCCGTGCCCTCTGCCTGCTTAAGACAGAGCAATCTTTACTTTAGCAGTTCTGACGGAAGCTTCACGGACCGTTATGATTTTGCTGAAAATTTTGATAAATTAAAGACCGGAAGTATTCCTGTAAAAGGCGGCTGGAGACTTTATTCCAGCGGTCCCGGAATCTATCTGAACCAGTTGGTATCTAATATTTTAGGTATCCGCTTCCTGACAGATTCCCTGATTATAGACCCCGTACTTCCTGACAGCCTTAATGGATTAAAGCTGAACTTCAATTGTTTTGATAAGGACTTGGAATTCTGTTATCATATCACCAAAAATAACGATAAAAATGTAAATCTTCCAAAAGACAGAATCACTGTTCATATTGACGGTAACCCCGTTTCCGGAGAGACCATTTTAAATCCTTACCGCGAAGGTGGCTTAAAGATCAAGAAAGAACTTCTCGAAAAGACAAATGGCCGCATTGATATCTTTGTCACACTTTCTTAACAGAAAAGTGTGAATTATTGAAA
>JAEXGM010000205.1 GCA_023450835.1 Bacillota bacterium
TCAAAAATGCAGAAAGCTTGTATAAGTCATGGATTAATAGTATAATCTACCATTATAAGACTGTTTAGACAAATTTTTATTGTCGCGAGGCGGTCTGTCTTGGAGGATGTATGAAGAACTATATCATGGCTCTTGATCAGGGTACCACCAGTTCAAGATGTATTCTTTTTAACAAGCAGGGACAAATTGTCAGTAAAGCACAAAAGGAATTTTCTCAGATTTATCCGGTAGCAGGCTGGGTGGAGCAGGACCCGATGGAAATCTGGTCATCTCAGATAAGCGTAGCTGCCGAAGCGATGGCTAAGCTTGGAGTGGGGGCGGAAGATATTGCTGCCATTGGAATTACAAACCAGAGAGAAACAACGATTCTATGGAATAAACATACAGGGGAACCGGTTTACAATGCCATCGTATGGCAATGCAGAAGAACATCGGATATGGTACAGGCAATTAAAGCAGGCGGATTGGACCAGGTGATAAGAACACGCACCGGGCTTATTCCGGATGCTTATTTTTCTGCAACAAAAATTAAGTGGATTCTTGACAATGTAGAAGGTGTCAGAGAGGAAGCAGATAAAGGAAACATTCTGTTTGGTACGGTAGATACCTGGCTTATGTGGAAGCTGACGGGAGGAAAAGTATTTGCCACTGATTACACCAATGCTTCCAGAACAATGCTCTATGATATCAATAAACTGGAGTGGGATGATGAAATCCTTGAAGCACTTGATATTCCAAAGACCATGCTTCCGGAAGTAAAACCTTCCAGCCACGTGTTCGGATATACGGAGAAAGGACTTCTCGGAGGAAGAATACCTATCAGTGGTGTAGCAGGAGATCAGCAGGCCGCCCTTTTTGGCCAATGCTGTTTTGAAAAGGGTGAGGTAAAAAATACTTATGGCACAGGATGCTTTTTGTTAATGAATACGGGGAGTATGCCGATAGTTTCTAATAATGGATTACTTACTACAATTGCTGCCTCAGAGAAGGGAAAGATTCAATATGCCCTGGAAGGAAGTGTATTCGTAGCAGGGGCGGCCGTACAGTGGTTAAGAGATGAATTACAGATAATTCGGACGGCTGCAGAGACGGAAGAGGCCGCCATGGCGGTAACGGATACCAACGGTGTATATGTGGTCCCGGCTTTTTCAGGACTTGGAGCACCTTACTGGGATCAGTATGCCAGAGGAACCATTATCGGTATTACGAGAGGATTTCATAAAAATCATTTGATCAGAGCGACTCTGGAATCCATTGCGTACCAGACCTTTGAGGTCCTAAAGGCAATGGAACAGGATGCCAAGACAGAAATCAGGAGCTTAAAAGCGGACGGAGGAGCCTCCTCTAATAATTTTCTAATGCAGTTTCAGGCAGATATCCTCGGCATAGAGGTGGCACGGCCTTCCTGTGTGGAAACAACAGCCTTGGGAGCAGCCTATCTTGCAGGTCTGGCAGCAGGGTTCTGGAATGATAAAGAAGAGATAAGGCAGCACGGAGAAGCCTCCAGGGTGTTTACACCTGATATGGAAGAGAGTGTTAGAAAGGGCAAGCTTCATGGCTGGAGCAGGGCTGTAAGAAGGTCCTTTGGCTGGGAAGAAGAATAATACTGGCTTGGGGAAAGTGTGGAAAGAAAAGGACAATTTTACACTATGATTGATAGCAGTGCCGCAAGCAAGCCTGCGGCATCAATAGGAGTTAACATGACAATAAATAATATCAAAGATTTTCTTGCGGAAAGAAACTTTAGGCCAATTGAAGTTAACTTGGACAGGCTTTCCCTTTATTATCAGGATAAAGAGGAAGGGTATTATGCCCTTCTGCTTTTTGACTGTCCGAGAGGTGATGAATTTACCAGCCTTCAATACATGAATATCAAGAGACAGATTTATGAAAAGCTGACAGCAAATACTGTAAAAAGAGTGTTTCTTCATTCGGTTATCCTCTCAGAAAATATCAGCGGAGCCTCTAGGATTTCGGAAAGGGAAACGGATTCCTGGATAATTGAAACAAGCGGCTCAAGGCTGATACTATATGAGAACCAGCGATATGATTTTGCCGGAATACGTAAGGAGCTGGAGAATTCTCTTTTAAAAGATTATATCCCCGAAGAAGAGCAAAGTACACGGGTATACCATGAAAATACTTTTTCCAGGTATTTTTCACTTGTGAATACAGGAATAGTTCTTCTTAATGTTCTGGTCTTTGTTGTTGTCAATAATTTATTATCCGTAAGAACGGAGAACTATCTGATTAGCAAAGGAGCTCTTTCCTGGCGGGAGATATTGGATAAAGGAGAGTATTACCGGTTAGCCACCTATATGTTTCTGCATTCCGGACCATCTCATTTAATTAATAATATGATAGTACTTTTGTTTATTGGAGATAATCTGGAAAGAGCCATGGGAAAATGGAAATATCTTCTCACCTATCTTGCATCGGGGTTATTAGCCGGAATAGTATCGGCGGCATTTAATTTTTTCAAATATAATGACATCATATCGATCGGCGCTTCCGGGGCTATCTTTGGGGTAGTAGGAGCCATGGCGTATATTGTTATTGTTAACAGAGGCAGACTTGAGAACCTTAGTACCAGACAGCTTGTCTGGTTTGTAATATTCACCCTTTATGGAGGCCTGACCAGTACAGGGGTTGATAATGCAGCTCATATCGGGGGACTTATAGGCGGATTTTTACTGGCGGCGATTCTTTATAGAAAGCAGCGGCATGACTATGAAAAAGGGAGGGAATTATGAATATAAATATTTATTACGGGGGAAGAGGACTTATTGAGGATTCCACTATCTATGTAATCCACAAGTTAACGGAAGTATTGGAAGAACTCAGAGTCAACGTTACCAGATATAATCTCTACGAAGAAAAGAACGGAATTGCAATGCTTCCCAAGACCTTAAAAGAAGCAGATGGAATTATTCTGGCCGTAAATGTGGAATGGCTTGGAATCGGCGGCTTTATGCAGCAGTTTTTGGATGCCTGCTGGCTCTATGCAGATAAAGAGCATATCGAAAAGCTTTATATGCTGCCGGTGGTTATTGCAACTGCCGGAGGAGAAAGAGAAGCGGAAGGTTATCTTATAAGAGCCTGGGAGATATTGGGCGGTATTGCCATGGATGGAATACGGGCGTATGTTGAGGACCATATTGATTTTGAAACCAATAAGACCTACAGCCTAATGATAGAAAAATATGCCGAACAGCTTTACAAGGCGGTGAATCAGAAAGCCAAGATGCTGCCGGGAAGCAATTTTCACATGAACAGGCAGTTATTAAAGGGCAGCTTTAATGACCTGACACCCCAGGAGAATGAGCAGCTTTCCGTATATGTGTCCGATGATACCTATGTAAAGAAACAAAAGGAAGATATTGAAGAACTGGCTCAGATATTTAAAGGAATGTTAAGCAGCAAAGAGGAGGATAATGAAGATATCCTTCCGAAGCTGGTGGAGCATTATCACAGTATAAAAGACACGGATGCAGTTTATGAAATTACATTTACTGATTCCGATAAGATACTGACAACAGAGATTAAAAATGGAAAATTGAATTGTTTTTATGGTAAAGGGGCAAATAATATCGATGTAGAGGTCAAGCTGCCTTCTGCCGTTATGAAGAAAGTGATCGCAGGGAATATTACAATGCAGATGGCATTTATGTCAGGAGAACTTACTGCAAAAGGGAATTTCAGTCTGCTTCGGGTATTCGACCAGGCTTTTCCTTTTAAATAATCCTTTAGGGAGTCAAAGGATTACCGGGGTAGGTAATCCTTTGAGGCAAAAGGGATTAAATTCTTTCTCTTACAAGGGAAGATTTATTTGGAAGGATGTTTCTTCCTTGTACGATTTAACGGTTAGGGTGCCGCCGTGGGCGCTGATTATATTGGATGAAATCGCCAGGCCTAACCCGGTACCGTTTGACTTGTATGTAACAAAAGGAGTAAAGATAGTGGGGAGGATATCCTCCGGAATGGGAGCGCCGTTGTTGCTTATGTCAATCAGAAGATTGGATGGGTCTTCTGCCTTGCAGGTGATGTGGATGTAATCACCTTTTTCAGTAGCTTCCAGGGCGTTTTTTAGAATATTGGTAATTACCTGTTTCATTTTAATGCGGTCAAAGGAGTATAAGGTGTAGGAAGGAATTTCTTCGTTGTCTGTGGATAGAGACATTTCTACACCCTTCTCGTCTGCAGCAGCTTGAAAACTAGCCAATATGGAATTTAATAGCAGAAGGATATTTTGATCTTGCCGATTCACCGTATTGCTGTGATTATATGTACTAAAATCCTCCAATAAAAGCTCTAATTCATGAATATCATCTTTCAGCTGCTCCCAGTATTTGATATTTTTCACTTCCGGGCTGCTTGTCTCAATTAACTGGGAAGTGCTTTTTATCAGGGTCAGAGGGTTTCGCAGTTCATGACATATCTGAGAGGAGATGCTTTTACACCCATCAAGGCTTTTGGTCATAAAATAAGCAAAATCATCATTGGAACTCATTAAAACCTGTAATTTATGTTGCTCTTCGTTGGAAAATAACATATTGTCCACCTCCTGAGATTATATTAGCAGAATATGTTTTTTTTTACAATAAAATCTAATTTACAGAAAACGACAGTTAACACACAGAAAACCCCTGTAAAATCAAGGATTGTACGCATTTTACGCCTACAGCTGTAGGAAGAAAGGAAAAGGAGAGAGAATTATGATTAATAATTGTGTATTTTGTAGTATTATTGGGCACGAAATTCCTTCAGCCACAATATATGAGGATGAAAAGGTGGTTGCTATACTGGATATTGCCCCCTCTGCAAAAGGACATACGGTGCTGATTCCCAAAAATCACAGTCAAAATATCTTCGAATTACCGGAAGAAGAAGCAGCACATATTTTTGTAGTTGCTAAAAAGATTGCCGGGGTTTTAAAGAAAGAGCTTAAGTGTGATGGCATTAATATCCTGCAGAATAACGGTACTGCTGCGGGACAGACAGTGTTTCATTTCCATGTTCATATTATTCCGAGGTTTGATAATGATGAAGTAAAGTTATCCTGGGTTCCGGGAGAATATAAAGAAGGTGAAATGAGCAAATTGGCAGAAACACTGACAAAGCAGGTAAAAGAATTAGCATAATAAAAGCATTTTTCATACACTGGCAAAGTATATGACGGTTAATGTGAAATAAAGAACATTTCACATCCGGCACTGAGTGGCCTCACGGCCAAATGTCCGTTGGCATGAGGGAAAAGTGCAAGGAATCAATGGCATTATATAAGTGAAGAATATTCCGGATTCAAAAAATGTTGTAAATTAGCACTTCATAGGTGAATAATAGAAAAAAACAGGTTGCTGTAATATAAATGGTTTTATTGTAAAGCCATTCATTTTACAGCAGCCTGTTTTTGCAAATTGCATTTTATTTTGTCATATCTTTAATTAACTTTATGATAGTGTCAATGGAGTCATTAAGTTTGCTCTGGCCCATCGCTTTTATATATTCACTTCGTTTGGCATATACTTCCTCAACGCCCTGTAACAGAGTATTTGTTGTAAGTTCTTCTTCCTTGATTACATAGCTAAAGCCCTGTTTCTTAAAGGAATTGGCATTTAGTATCTGATCCCCTCTGCTGGATGCAGCGGAAAGAGGAATCAGCAGGTTGGGTTTTCTAAGAGCAAGCAATTCACAGATGGCATTGGCTCCGGCCCTTGAGACAACTACATCGGCGGCAGCCAGTAAATCACTTAATTCTTTTTTGATATATTCATATTGAATATATCCTTTTGTACCATTTAAGCTTACATCCGTCTTATCTTTACCGCACAGGTGGACGACCTGATATTTCTTTAATAATTCGGGTAATGCTTGACGAATGGCTTCATTCACCGCAGCAGACCCGGTACTGCCTCCAACTACCAGGAGAACCGGTCTATCACTTGTAAAGCCGCAGAAATCAAGTCCTAAGAGTTTATTTCCTGCAAAGAGCTCCTGGCGGATAGGGGTTCCGGTAAGAACCGCTTTTCCCTCGGGGAGATATTTTACCGTCTCAGGGAAGTTAGCGCAGACTTTAGTCGCGGAAGAAATGCTGAGCTTATTGGCTAATCCCGGGGTAATATCTGATTCATGGATAATAACCGGAATCTTTCTGTTCTTGGCAGCAAATACGACAGGAACGGAAACAAAGCCTCCTTTTGAAAACACCACATCAGGCTTTAACTGCTTTATTAACTTGGAGGCTTCAAAATAGCCCTTTAATACCTTAAAGGGGTCGCTGAAATTCTTGGGATCAAAATAGCGCCTGAGTTTTCCGGAAGAAATTCCATAATAGGGAATCTTAAGTTCTTCAATCAGAGAGCGTTCAATTCCCTGATGGGAACCGATATAATGTATGTCATATCCTGCCTCTTTTAGTGCCGGCATAAGAGCGATATTAGGTGTGACATGCCCTGCCGTACCGCCTCCGGTTAAGACAATGCGCTTCATTTTTATTTCCTCCATTCTTTTAAAGCTTTAGACAACTGATCCGGACATGAAGTGGCCTTGCGTCCGCATTTTGTTCCCTCAAGCTTTTCTATGACATCTTCTACTTTCATTCCTGCAACCAGTTTGGATATACCGGATGCATTACCAGCGCAGCCTCCGTTAAAGACTACCTGTTTTACGATACCGTCTTCTATTTCGAAATCTATATTGCTGCAGCATACGCCGCTGGTTTTATATATCATATGTATACCGTTCCTTTCTTAAAGCATAACTTGGTGTGATTTAACCACAAAATTATTGGGTTTCATTAGAATAGGCATGTAAAGTAGTTTACATACTTTTTTATTATAGCATCTTTTTGGGGCAGTGCAAG
>JAEXGM010000209.1 GCA_023450835.1 Bacillota bacterium
CTGCGGCAAATTCCCGCAGTCCCTGTACCACATCACCATTGCCGCCGGCACTGAAAGCAATTCTTTCTCCAAAGAACTCCAGGTTATGTTTTAACGTGTCATATACCATATGACAGTCCTTCATCTCCTCTGCCAGGAAGTTCTTATCAGCAGTTATCCCTAACAGCTCTTCCATCTGCTTCAGCCACTTAACAGTTCCCTTTATCCCATAAGGTCTGCCATAGAGATAGGGCGTTCCAAAACGTTTCTTTAACACTTCTCCTGCCTTGATTCCCTCTCTTCTAATTACCAGATTGACAGTTGCCTCACCCAGCTTTTTGATGCTTTTAACTTCTGCTCTGGTCGAGAGAACACAGGATACCTTCATGCCAAAGGCTTCTTTTAATATTCTTTCTATTTCCCTGGCATCCGCTTCAAACAAGTGCAGATCAATGGCAGAACCGATAATATTGCAGGTAAGTTCTTTCCTGTTATGGCTGCTAACAGGCTTTTCTGTTTCCTCCGGCAGCCTTTTGCACAACTCATACAGAGCCGTTTCAATTCCCTTGTGGTAGTCCATGGTAAAGCTTCCGCAGGGAAAATAAAGAATTGTAATCCCTTCATAGCGGAAACTTAATTCCTCGCAGATAGCTTCCATATCTGTTCCTATAACCTCCGGTACGGAGGAAGGTATCAGAAATACTGCCTCTGCCCTTTGCTTCTGTAAGATTTCGTCCAACGCTTTTTCTATACGGCTTGTCATTCCAAGGGCTATATCCTTTTCATCCAAATGGGTCACAAAAGCCTGACAGTCCTTCGCATATCCGGCCTGTTCAATTAATCTTTTGGCATATATCATATGGCCCATGGAACCAAATTCCAGAATAACCGCTCCTTTTACAGCCGCAAGAGTCCATAGTGCTCCCATTCTGCCGGATGGTCTGGGGTAATATTTATATAAGCCCATGGCCTTCTCCTCCTTCTTCCTTCCTCGCTACCAACTCCATGAGACAGTCAAGAAGAGCCATGCTTCTTTCATACCCAAGTAAAGCAAAGATTCTCTGCACCTGAGGGTTCTTTATTCTCTTCTTCTCCGGCACTGCCTCACTGTGACCGATAGATACCAAGGGATAGCCCTCTCCCCATTCCTTTATATTTTCTTCCTCGGTAATGGTTACAAGATAAGGATCATAACTTTTCTTCAAAATTCTTTCCTGATAAAAGCAATCTTCTTCTGCAAAACTTTCGACGCCAAGAAGCTTTGGTTCCATACCAAGCTCTACAAGATAAGCTGCCAGGGGAATACTTAAGAGTTCCTGTACAGTAATGATAAAGGAAACACCCTTTAATACTCTATAGGCTTTTTCTTCCTTATCTTTTAGCCTTTTATATTCGTCTATGTGAAATTCTTCTGCTGTCTCATCCTCCAGATGCAATAAATCACGAAGTGTACGGTAGTTATTTCGGATATCTTCCGAATGAAAACTCCGGCACAGGGATATCCGGGTATTCTTTTCCTTTTTCGCCAACTGGTCTTGATTAGGGTCCTGTAGGAGTGACAGCATGCCCTCCGGAAGTCTTTCCATCTTACCAAGGATATTTTCGACCTTTACCTCAAGCAAATCATATCCTGCTTTCAATAGAACATTCTTTAACGCCTGCGCTTCTTTCCCTCTAAGACTTCCGTAGAAATTAATTTGCCTGCCGCTCTGATCTTTCCTGCCGGAATCGTTAGATATTGTTTCTGCTGTATTCCCATAAAGTGCTTTATCCCTGAAAGAATCCTTATAGATTTCTCCAAGCTTGTCGTAGGTATCTAAAAACCCGGTAAGATAACCATTATATTTAAAATGGGCTCCATCTATAAAAAAGAGCTTTGCTGCTACTTCCCCGCTAAGCTCATCTTTGACGGCTTCCATATCCTCTCCGATTAAAGCCGGAACACAGGTGAGAATTAAGAGAATAACCTTTGCTCCCTCCCTGTCCATTTCACGAATTGCCTCTATAAGTCCGGTTCTGCAGCCAAATACAACTTCATTGGCATCCAGTTCATAGACATAGTGAAGCTCCTGATTTCTTCCCACCGGTTCTGTCATTACATAACGGCTGTAATATCCGCATTCTGCGGTACCCACTACAAGAGTAGATATGTCGCCCAGCTGCTTTGCCAGTGCCAGTGCCGTATGCATGGGACAGTGCCGCCCCGGTTCCCCGGGAATACCGGATAAGGGGATCTTACTTCTGAGGCCTGCCTTAGAAAGGGGCAGCCAGCCATATTCACATTTATCTGCCATTATTCACCTCATTGCTGCGCATACTTTTTGCGCGTAGGAAGTTTGTGCCTGAGATTATACAGCACAAACTTTGTAGTGAAAAAATTTCTCTTTCACTCTTCTTTATAAGTACCATATTTTACGGACATAAAATTCTGGAGAGCTTTTCATATTCGCCCGCCAGGGGACTCTCCGGAAATGCGGCAACTACCGTTCTTCCAAGGTCTTCTGCTTTTTGAATCAGCGGGTTTCTTTCTATCTTATAAAGAATCTCTGCTTCCATCTCAACTGCCGCATTTTTTACAAGCTCATCTTCCCGTTCAATATTTTTGGCATTCAATATAAGCCCTTTTAAGGATGCATATCCCCTCTTGCCAAAGCTTTTTACAGCATAGGCAATATTGGAGGCCGCATATAAAGCCATCATCTCTCCGGAAGTTACAATACAGACCTCATCCGCATACCCCCCTCTGATGGGCATAGCAAATCCGCCGCATACCACATCACCTAATACATCATAGAGTATGATATCCGGCTGATAGATCTCATAAGCATCAAGTTCATTTAATTTTTCAAAGGCCGTTATAATCCCTCTTCCCGCACAGCCCACTCCGGGTACGGGGCCTCCCGCTTCCACACATAATACTCCAAGGTCTCCTTCCGTTACAATATCCTGCAGGGTTACTTCACTATTATCCCGCAGCACATCAAGGACCGTCCGTATCTTAGCCCCTCCTGTCAGATTTCTGGTAGAATCCGCCTTGGGGTCACAGCCGATCTGCATTACCTTAAGGCCTCTTGCCGCAAGGGCTGCCGACAGATTAGATACCGTGGTGGATTTTCCAATTCCGCCTTTTCCATATATAGCAATTTTCTTCATACTAACTACCTTTTACCTTTCAAACTCACCGCAAGTATGCGCCGAGGATACAGGCGCATACTTGTGTATGAATTATGCTTTTCATTAATTCATGCCAATAACCATATTCCTTTCAACGCGCCGCAAGTTTGCGCCGAGGATTTCGCAGGCGCATACTTGTGTATGAATTATGCTTTTCAATAATTCATACTAAGCTCCTTTTTTTACTTTGTTCTTGCTGTTTTTACTTTTCTCCTGTTTCAGCAATTGATAGGACATGCAGACAGGTCTTGCCGACACCGGATCAGTTACTATGGCTGCTTCTATTTCAAAGACTTCCTTTAATACGTCCTTATTCATCACTTCCATTGGAGCACCCGCCTTTATGACCTTTCCCGCCCGAAAAGCAATCATATGATCTGCGAATCTTGCAGCCAGATTTAAGTCATGAAGCACCATAAGGATGGTACATCCGTGCTCCCTGTTCAACTCCGCTAACAGCTCCAGAATCTCCAATTGATATGCCATGTCCAGATATGTGGTAGGTTCATCCAACAGAATAACCTCTGTCTCCTGCGCTAAAGCCATGGCAATCCACACCCTCTGCCTTTGCCCTCCCGACAATTCAGAAGTCGCCTGATCCTCCAAGCCCTGCAGCCCTGTAGCTCTTATAGCCCAGGCAACAATCTCCTTATCTTCTGCCAAAAGCCTTCCAATACCTTTCTGGTAGGGAAATCTGCCATAGGAAACCAATTCTTCCACAGTAAGACCATCAGGAGCCTGAGGAGACTGAGGAAGGATTGCAAGCTTCTTAGCAAGCTCTCTGGTAGGCAGCTTATGAATGTCTTCTCCGTCCAAATAAATGCAACCTTTCTGAACACCAAGAATTCTTCCCAGGGTCTTTAAAAAGGTAGACTTTCCACAGCCATTAGGCCCAATAATAGTCGTTATCTGTCCCATTGGTATGGATATGCTCAAATCATCTATAATCACTTTTTCCCCATATGCTGCTTTTATCCTATCGGTATGGATGCCATTCTTCATGGTCTGCACTCCTTTCAAACGATAATAATCTATGTAATGCGGGTCTTCTTTCTCTCCTGAAATAGCAGAAAGATAAAATATGGTGCTCCAATTAATGACACTATGATTCCTGTGGGTATCTCCGATGGTTCTATAACCTTTCTTGCTACAGTATCTGCAATTAATACCAATAAAGCACCCGTCAGGGCACAGACCGGTACCAGAAGCCGATGCCCCCCGCCTGCCAGCTTTCTTGCCAGATGCGGAGCCATAAGTCCCACAAAACTTATACTGCCGCTTACCGCCACACAGGCGGCCGCCAATGCAACTGCTGTAAATAACAGCCTGTATTTTTCCTTTGCTACCGACACCCCAAGTCCAAAGGAAATATCATCCCCCATGGTCAAGATGTCAAGATGTCTGGAACGAGCTATCAGGTAGATGAGACCAATAACGATCCAGGGCAATAGTGCCGTGACAAACTTCCAATTGGCATTCCATATGCTTCCCGCCTGCCATTTGGCAAGAAATTCATGCTGGGAATCATCCAGTTTAATAATTACCATGGTCATAACGGAATTAATACCGGCCTGGATTGCCACTCCGTTTAAAATCAAGCGCATGGAGGATATCCCTTTTGTTTTCTGGACAGAAAGCGCATAAATAATCCCTCCTGCTGCCAATGCACCAATGAGAGAGAGAAAAGGAAGACCAATAACGGCTCCGAAAGAAACCTCTCCGTTTAATACCACATACAAAAGTACCATCATCCCCGCTCCGGCATTGATACCAAGGATTCCGGGGTCTGCCAGAGGATTTCTTGTTATACCCTGAATGATACAGCCGGACAGGGCAAATCCTGCTCCGATTAACATTGCCAACAATATGCGGGGCATTCGAAATTGCAGTACTACCAGATTTTCCTTTCCGTTCCCTCCCCCTGCAAGTATCCGTAAAATATCTCCTATACCATAATCCGTGAACCCTGAACTAATGCTGACAAAGAAAACAATCGGAAGCAGGATAAGAAGCAGCAGCAATACTATCTTTCTGTTTTTCTTCTTCATCAGAGTTCCCCCTTCTGTCTTCTCGCAAAATAAAGAAATACCGGGACTCCAAGTAAGGCTATCAACGCTCCTAAGGGTATCTCACCGGGAGCACTTAAAGTCTTCGCTAAAATATCGGCTATAACCAGGAGTAACGCTCCTAAAACGGCACTTAAGGGAATTATCAGACGATAGTCCGGGCCAACCAGATATCTTGCAAAATGAGGTATCAGCATTCCCACAAAAGTAATTGTACCTGCCAAGGCCACAGATGTACCTGCCAGCAATACACCTACCAGAGTACCTATAGTCTTTACAAACTGAAGATGCACGCCAAGTCCCTGGGCTATCTCCTCTCCCATATTCAGAATAGATATTCTCCTGGAAAGAAAGATAGCTATTAAAATTCCTATTCCTATTACAGGCGCCGCTGTTCTTATTTGATTCCAACTATTTCCTGCTACACTTCCCATCGTCCAGAAATTAAGGTTTTGGGTCATTTTATTGCCAATCGCAATGGCCTGGCTGATAGCCACAAGGAAAGCACTGACTGCCGCACCGGATAAGACCAGTTTCATAGGCTTGTTCCCTCCGGGCACAAGGCTGCTGATTCCATACACCGCCAAAGCTCCTGCTCCCGCGCCGGCAAAAGCTGCAAGAATAATCTGGGAATAAGAGGCTCCCTTTACATATGCAAGACAGATTGCCAAGGCAAGAGCCGCTCCTGAATTAAGCCCCATAAGTCCGGAATCCGCCAACGGATTTCTTGTCATCCCCTGCATAACAGCTCCTGCCGTGGCAAGTGCCGCTCCCACAATCGCTGCGCTGATTACTCTTGGAAGCCTTAAATCGATTACCATCAGATGCTTCATATTTTCTCCGTCAAAATGCAGAAATGCATCTGCTACTGTAGATAGAGATATTTTCGCCGCTCCTACCACAACCGACAGTACCATGAAAAAAACAAGAAGAAAGCCACCAGCCACAATAAGCCCCAAAGCCTTATAGCCACGTTTCATACGTTACCTCTATTCCACCGCTTAGGGCAGCAAATCTCTATACATCCCTGCAAAAAAGCGGGGATGCCGAAATCTATAAGTTTATCCGACACCCCTGCCCTCTATGCGGTTATTCTAAATCCTGTTTACTATTTACCCAGTAATGTATCAATGATAGTATCAACGGTATATACAGTGGATATGGCGCTGGCGGCATGGCCTGACCCATCCAGACGATAAACATGTCCCTCCTTGGAAGCTTTTAAAGATTTCCAGATGGAGTTGTTATTATTTAACTCTTCAAGATAAGCTTCATCACCATCAAAAACATTCACAAATAGATAATCCGGATTCATCTCAGCAAGAGCCTCTAAGGATACCTGTTCATACTGCTCGGAATCAGGAAATCCTTCGGGGACCTGCAATCCAAGACCAGTTTTACTGTCATATAAGTCAGGGCGGTAAGCGCAATAGAAGCTGTCCGCGCTCATAATAGACATTAGCATAACAGTCTTTCCGTCATACTTTTCCTGAAGTTTTACTCTGGCATCCGCAAGTTTCGCGTCCACTTCCGCAATGACTTCTTCTGCTTTCTGAGCCTTGCCTACTACCTTGCCGATTTCTCTTAGGCTGTATCTCCAATCCATCTTTACCTGCGGACCGAATACAACTACAGGGGCTATTTTTTCCAGATTATCTACCGCTTCTTTTTCATAACCCTGCTGCAGGATGATATCCGGCTCCAGGCTTGCAAGAAGTTCCAGATTAATATCAGCATCTCCTAAATCTACAACCGAACTCAAATCATAGCCTTTCAAGGCATCCCAAGTCTCAGCGTAATGAGCCGCACTTGTAGTTCCAACAGGCGTAACTCCTAAAAGAATCAAGCTTTCCCAATGGGGCAGATAGCTGATAGCTACCTTTGTCGGCTGCTTCTCGATGGTAATCTCCCTGCCTTCACTGTCAGTATATGTATAGGGATAAACTGTTTCCTCCACCTGGAGCGGTGTAGGTGCTGTATTTGTGGAAGTTCCTTCCGATGCATTATCCGTACCTGCTTCTTCCGCTTGTCCGGTTACTTCTTCCGTCGGCGTAGTTTCCTCTGTATTAACAGCTTCTGTATTGCCGGAAGTCTGTGTGCTATTATTTGTTTTGCTGCAACCTGTAAAAATTATAG
Organism: Bacillota bacterium; assembly: GCA_023450835.1. Lineage (GTDB taxonomy): Bacteria > Bacillota > Clostridia > Lachnospirales > Lachnospiraceae > Anaerocolumna. Next base: position 7,356 of record JAEXGM010000209.1, read on the forward strand.
CTGTAATGGCCATAACTGCCACTATCTGAAATATTTTTTTCATTATATCCTCCATTTGTTGATTATGATTTTCATTATCGTATGATACTATATCATAGAGCAAACAAAAAGAGAATAGACATATTTTCTTATCACCATGGATTTTTTCCGAACTTCTCCCGGAAAACACTGGGTGCAAAATCGGTATATTTCTTAAACAACCGGCTGAAATAAAGAGCATCGTCAATTCCCACAAGAGTACTGATTTCTGTTACGGAAATGGTATCATGAATCAGCAACTCCTTTGCACGGTTTATCTTTACCATTGTTATATATTTTTTAGGGCACTCTCCCATTACCTTTCCGAACAGATAGGCAAAACGCTTGACATCCATACCAGCAAGCTCTGACAGTTCCATTACCGTGGGATTTCTATCGTAATGGTTGTCTATGTATTCCGCAATAGAGAGGATGGTATCCTCCTCCGTATTTCGCTTTTTATCCATGCCATGAGATGCAATCTGCTCAAGGATGGAATAAAACAAGGATTTACTGCGCAGCTCATTTAAAGGACCGGGACTTCTTCTAACGTGGTGCAGCTGCTTTACCAGAGCAATTAAGTCACCATAACTGGCCGGATTAAAATAGAGCTTTCCCTGAAGTTTTTCCAGGTAATCCCTTATCTCCTTGGGTCCTTTTACATAATAGTGTAAAAGAGCAAATTCCCAGAGTTCCTCGCCTAATACCTTCTTATCCAGCTCCATAGCCGGTCCGGCATGAAGTATTACTCCCGGCTCCAAATCATGCTCTTCTCCACAGAGGGTAAACCTCGCCCTTCCTCTCATGGGAATGACCAGCCCGCAGACCTTCCCTTTTGTATATTTGTCATACACCTTTGTATGAGGCTGTACGGAAATGATGAAGAAATCATCCACTTCCAGGATACCGCCAGTAAAACTTCGTATTAATTTTTCTTTATTCATTTTTACATTAGCTCCTATGGCATTGTTGTAACTATTGTGTCCAAGGTTGTCTCACTTGCCATTTAGTGTTATGTAATTGAGTTTCATTATCAATTATATGGATAAATTCCGAAAATGTCAAATACATAAGTTTTATTATGTATCTGATAAATCCTAATAAACTATCATTATTAAAATCTTTAAAAATCACCTCAAAATAAAAATTATCAATCATATTAGTATATCGACAACTTGTTTTTAACACAAATGTTTTACAAATTCGGATACAGTTAATTTATAAAAAATCGAAAAACCGAGTGCCAAACAATGTAATAAGAAATGGGGGTTAATAGATATGCTGGAACAGGACAGAAAGATAGCAAGGATCTATGAGGGTCTGCCATGGTAGGACAGCTGGAAAAGGAATATTTTAATAATTATGCCTGGATGGATCGAAGCAACGTCGGCATGGGATACTATGTGAATCTTCCCTTTGCATTTGCAGACCTGGATGATCTGTGCAGGGATATCGAAAGAGAATTGGATTCCGGGTCTTTAGGGACAGGCTTTACTTCCCAGGGACAGAAGATCGATGAGTTTGCAGAGCATAGAGGATATTTGTTAAAATACATTAACGACGTGCTTTATGATATCGCGGATTACGTGGAAACTCCTCTGTATAAAGGCTTTAACGATGCCATGGATCATATGGCCGGAATCGATATGACGGACGGAAAAACAGATAATACAATCGGATTGCAGACAAATGTTAGTGTATACGGCGGAGGAAGGGGTTACGGATTCGAGAATGATATGTCTTATCTGACCCTTGAGGATTTTATAGGCAGCCATTATCAGAAAACAGAAGGTAGTTCCTACGAAAGCACTACTTATAACCAGAAGGTAGAGGGATTTGCAGCTTTCTTCGCAGGGGACTATGAAAATCTGGTCAAATCTGGTAAAATAAATGGCAAAGAGGTTACCCTGGAGAAGTATCTGAATAGCCTTGTATTGAAAGAATTCGCCTACAAAAAGGACTCACCCTTCTACCTGGAATTAACAGAACTATTAAGTGAATTAACCGTAGTAATACCCATCTACGAAGCGGCAGCGGGAAAGACCCTGATTACAAATGATTATTTAACGGATACCGAAGGAGCACTTAAGATAGTATCTGCCACTGTCAACTTAGTTACTTTGGGACAAGGGGCACTCATCAGTGAGGGAGGAATAGCCTTTGCAAAGATGTTTGCCTCAGAGGTCCTGGCAGAAGCCGCTGCCGGCTCAACGGCGATTCTAAGTGATAAAGCAGGAGCACCTTCCAGTGTAACTATCGCTTTGTCATTACTGGCCGGAGCAGGTACCGGTATGGCGGCTAACAAAGCACTGTTCAGCGGGTATGGAAGCAAGGCTGCAGGTAATGTTATTGAGAGTTCAGGTAACTATAAAACCATTGCCCAAGATAAATTAAATAATATTAGAAGCCAAATGCCAAACAATGACCTTGCTAAACGTGGAAATATGGCGATGGCAGATGTAAAAATTGAAGGGATTAAAAGTGAATTTAGTGCCCATAGCAAAATTGATTCTATAAGTGATAAAGGTGCAGATATAGCAAACTTTTCTTTGAAAAAGTCTGAGGCTGAACGAATTTTTAAGACGTATGAACCAGCAGCGTCAAAGATTGATGGAAAGCCTTTTGACCGATTTCATGATACTGAGGCCAAAATTTTAGAGGATATTGCATCACAAATTAAGTCTCCAAAAGTATCTGGTACAATTAATCTTTATACTGAGTTACCAGCGTGCCAAAGTTGTACAAATATAATTTTTGAATTTAGAAGAAAGTTTCCCAATATTAAACTAAATGTGTATACAAAATAGGAGGATTATATGGTATTAACTTATTATGAGATTAAAGAAGCGGTACAAGATTCATATGAAAGATTGCATATTAGAGGAGGTTATGATGAATATAATACCTTTTTTGCATCACTTAATGATTATGACCAAGCAGAAGATTTTAGTCTAACAGAGGAATGCTGTTTGTATTTAAACTTTGCTATTCTTTTTATAAGAAATAATACACAATTTGATTTTATGAAAAAACGTTTAATTGAATTAATTAAAGAAGAGAATTTAATAATCTACAAGGGTGAATTGAATGACGAATATATTAGTTTTGAAAAAGATTTGAATGAGTTAACATCAAATCTATGCAAATAAATTACATAAACCCAAATAACTTTAATATTGAGATTAATACATTATTAGATATTGAACATTGATATCTTATATCGAGAAAAAAGGAATTGATTTATGAGTACAGAGATAATAGTGACCCTGAGGAATTTGATTTTTTAAATAATAATATTTTGCAAAGTAAAGAATCGTTAAAAAAATATATAACAGCAATGCAAAAAAAGGCTATATAAAAACGTAATAAAACAAAGCCTTTGTAAAAAACCAAAGAAGATGCATAAAAGCTCTATGGGATAATAGATATGTATCCATTGTCCCATAGAACTTCTTTATGAATCTTACGCACTATAACTATTTATAGTTTTCTTATTCTATGTATCTGATAACTCCCTAATAATCAACCATTATTTAGCCGCTTCTGATACCGCATTATAGGCATCCACCATTCCCTGTGTGGCTACTTTGCCTTTTAGAGTATCCAGTTTCTTTACAGAGGATAACACGATGTCTTTTACCTCGCTTAAAGAGGCTGACTTGTCATAGGAATATGTCAGAGCAGCTACTCCTGTTACCATTGGCGCTGCCATGGAACTGCCGCTTAAATAACCGTATCTGCTGCCTGCAACAGTACTAAGTATGTCAGTTCCCGGAGCTGCGACATCCACAGACTTGCTTCCGTAATTAGAAGAGGCATCCAGGGTACCGTCATAAGTCAGGTTGGCAACGGATATGATATTATCCAAATCAAAGGAAGCGGGATAAACAGGCGTACTATCATTATCAGTTCCTTTGCCGGTTTCATCTCCATTCCCTGATGCGCATACAAAGAGCATATCCGAATCTGCGATTGCTTTTTTCAAATTCTCATCATAGGTTGAAGTTCCAAAGCTGAAATTGCAGATAGAAGCTCCCATCTTCTCAGCATACTGAATGGCTTTTATGATTCCGTCTGTCTCTCCGGAGCCCTCTCTTCCGCCTAAAGCTTTAATGGTCATGACTTTAATGTTACCGTTAGAGGCAATTCCCGCTATTCCGGTTCCATTTATTTCAGCTGCTATGGTTCCCGCACAGTGTGTTCCGTGGTCATATTCCGAGGAATTTCTGCTGTTATAAGTGTAAGCTTTATTGTTATAGAAATCCCATCCATATACATCGTCAATATAACCGTTTCCATCATTGTCTATGCCATCTCCCGGTGTTTCAGCGCTATTTACCCAGATAGCATCCGCCAGGTCTTCATGGGTGTAATCAACACCTGTATCAATTACCGCAACAATTACCTGCCGCCCGGAATTACCTACTGTCTGCCAGGCCTTCACTGCGTCTATATCCACATCGCTGACAGCAGCCGTATTACTGCTCTGAGTTGTAGCTGCATAGGCTCTGCTTCGCTGGTTCTTCCCATTACCGATGATATTCCCGAACATTCCACGAAAACCTATACCTCTGCTGCCATTTCCAGGTCCTATACGGAAGAAACCTCCGGGGTTATAATATCCTCCGTTATTGAGATTCTCTCCATTACTGCCTTTGGTGTCCAGAACAAAGGTTCCATCGTTCTCAAGAGCCCACTGTTTTGTAAAATAAGTTTCAGAAGATGCATCTGTTGTTTCACCAAAAAGAACTTTTACTTGCGGAGCTGCTGTCTTGGTTATACTGTAAACAGCCGGCTCAACTGTCTTGTCTGTTTTTATCCCATTCAGACTTAATGTTCCCGCAACCGCAAGAGCAGCCAGGGCTATTGCTCCCATGGCTCTTTTCCGATAGAAGTACGTGCTTTGCATGTAATTAACCTCCTTTGTTGAAGTAGTTAACTAAAGTTTCCATTATAACAATACTTTCTCAATGTGTAGAAAAAGTGAAAAATCTGTGAATTTTAAAAAACCGCATCGCAGGTAAGCCCGCGATACGGTTTTCTATAGGTTTTTATGAATTATTAGGAGGTAAATTACTGACCCTTGGAAGCCAGATAATCTGTTAACTGTTTGTTTGCTTCGTCAACTACCTTGTCAATACCATTGTCTTTTAACTTCTGGATGAACTTCGGTAATTCTGTTGTAGGATCAACTGTTCCGGTATTTAAGGAAAGTGCATATTCTGCAGCAACGTTAGCAAGAGAACCTAACTCAGTTTCAACATTAGCAGGATCAAATGCCCAACCAAGTGCAGGAATACTCTTAGCAGAACCATAGTATGCTTTAAAGTTATCCCAGAAGTTAGCATCCTGTCCGTCTAAAGGAGGAAGCTGTGTAACATTACCCATACCATTTGTCCAAGGCTGATATTCCGGACGCTTATCTGTAAATGCAACCTTACCATCTTTTAAGGTATAGTGTGTGCCTTCAATACCGTAATCTAACAATGTGAACAGTTCAGGATCTGTATTTAAGAGGTTAAGGAACATCATAGCACGTTCAGGATTCTTGGAGGATGTGGAAATAGCCATCATAGCACCCTGTGAAGATGTTGTATCTACATATGCAGGTGTGCAAGGAACCATTGCAACTTCAAATTTACGTTCGCTGCTTGCCTGTACTTCATAACCAAGTGAGTAGCTCTGTGTTCCGATTAAATACTGACCGGAAAGCTGTTTTGCTGTACGAGTATCATTTGCCTGGTTTGCATTACCCATTGCAGGGTCGATATAACCGGCATTAAAATATTCACGAGTCTTTTCTACGAATTTCTTATATTCAGGAGTTTCAAATTTACTTAAAATCTTGTTGCCATAGTTTCCGGGCTGTGAAGGATCTGTAGGATTGATGTAGTAGGAAAGAAGGTTATTTGTTCCTGCATCACCAGTAACAATAATAGAATTGTCTACCATTCTTTCAAGTACGGCACCTTCTACTAACAGAGGATAGAAATCAGCGCCTTCGCCATCTTTCACTTTCTTTAAGATATCGCCAAAACCATAGTAGTCTGTATTCTTGATATCATCAACTGTATAGCCGTATTTCTGAAGTAAGGGAACATTGATATCCCAGCAGTTCTGTGTAGCAATATCTTTGTAACCGGGAACAGCATATACGCCTAAGCCGTCAGAACCGTTAATCTTTGCACCATCTGTTAATACAGTAGGAAGTGCTTTCCAAAGATCAGGAGCATATTTTTCGATCAGGTTGTTATCAGGGTTGTCAAGACGAACCCATGCACCCTTTTTAGCAAATGCGTTATACTCATCTGCGCTCCAGGAGCTGGTAAAGTAAATATCAACATCGTCACCACCGTTAATAGCAAGTACGGCATTGTTATCATAGTCTCCCCAGGTTCCCCAGATAGGTTCCAATGTTACGTTCAGTTTTTCTTTTAAGATTGCATTTGCTTTCTCAAGAACGTCTTTGTCATTTGTAACTGTGCTACCGGTAAGATACCATTTTAAAGTAACCGGTTCGGAAATGTCAGGTGTAGCAGCGGTATCTGTTGCTGAATCTGTAACAGCCGCGTCAGTTCCTCCATTATTAGATCCTGAGTTAGTACTTCCTGCATTACTGGAAGTATTCTTGTTATCCTTACTACTACAAGCAGCTAATGAAAACACCAGAACCAGTATAAGGATGATAGATACTACCTTCTTCATAAATATAAATCCTCCTTTTTTTTATATAAGCGGCAGAAGTTACTGCCGAACTTATCCTTTTACAGAACCAATTGTAAGACCGGATATGATAAATCTCTGGAAAAACGGATATGCACATGCAATCGGAATAACTATCAAAACAACCAGTGCCATTCGCAGTGTATCCTGTGGAATTGTAGTCATAATCTTGGAAGCTTCCGCTCCCAGTACGCTTGCATTTCTAACTAAGAAATCTGCCTGATTCTGCATTTTCATTAATAAGTACTGCAGAGGTATGTATTTTGCATCTTTAATATAAAGCATAGGTATAAACCATTCATTCCAATAAGCCAGAGCATTCAATAAAGCAACGGTTGCAATACCGGGCTTTGAAATAGGAACAATAATCTTAAATAAAGTGTTATACTCTCCGCTTCCATCAATTGCCGCAGATTCAATCAGCTCAGTAGGAACGGACGACTGGAAAAAGGTCCTCATAATAATGATATTAAAGGGATTTACAAGCATTGGTACAATTAATGCCGCATAGTTGTCACTGAGTCCCAGTATATTCTTACAAACCATATAAGTCGGTGCAAGTCCGCCGCCAAAGAGCATAGTAAAGAAACTAAAAAAGGTAAAAAATCCTCTGAACTTAAAATCTTTACGAAACAATGCGTAGGAATATAGTACGCATATAAGTACACTTAATAACGTTCCAACTATGGTCACAAAAAAACTATTAAAGTACGAAAGCCAAAGCTGTGCACCCAGATCAATAATATATTCATATGCCTTTAAGGACCATGCTACGGGCCAAAAAGAGAAGCCTATCTCCCTGATACTGCTCTGAGAACTAAATGATATAATGACTACAAATATGAAAGGAATAATACATGCGAGACAGAACAGTCCCAATATTACATTTATAATAATTTCAGCAGGAATACTGATGGAATTTAATTGCCTTTTTTTCTTCTTCACTACCACCGCATAATTTTCTTTACCCATAATTCACCCTAACTTTCCTAGTCTAAATTTAATTCTGTCATCACTCATACATCGAAGAAAGTGATTAGAACAAACTGCTATCTTTATCCACTTTACGCACAATGGTATTCGTAGCCATAATACAAATGAATCCAACAAAATTCTGCATTAAGCTTGCCGCGGTACTCATACCTTCATTATGGGTAGCCATTAAAGTACGATAAATATAAGTATCAATTACCTGCGTTGTAGGAAACAGAGGTCCCGAATTTAGAGGTACACTAAAGAATAAGCCAAAATCAGCATTAAATATCTTACCGACATTCATAATAAACAGAATAATAATCATAGTCTTTAAATGAGGAATTGTAACATACCAAACTTGCTGCCATTTACTTGCTCCGTCAATACTGGCTGCTTCGTATTGGGTATTATCAATTCCGGTTATTGCTGCGAGGTAGAGAATTGTTGAGTATCCTATGTATTTCCACATATTTGCTATAGTCAGGATAAAAGGCCAATACTGTGGCTCATTATACCAATTAATTACATTCATTCCATGAGACTGCTGAAAGTGAACGATTAAGCCTCTGGTAGGATCAAGGAATGCCAGTACGAAATAACTGGCAACAATCCAGCTAAGAAAATAAGGAAAGAACATCAATGTCTGGTAGCCCTTGGCCACAAACTTATTCGTTATCTGATCAAGCATAATGGCAAAGCTCACTGCTATTACAATACCAAGTAAAATCCAAAGGGCATTATATCCAAGGGTGTTCCGTATCATAACCCAGGAATCTGTGGTCTTAAACATGAACTTAAAGTTATCAAATCCCACCCATTTGCTATGTAGTACATTTCCAAACAATGTTGGCGTCTTACCTGGTGGCTTATATATAGTATAATTCTTGAAGGCGATTACAATACCGAACATGGGCAGGTAACGCAGTAAAAGCAGCCAGATAGCTCCGGGTGCAACCATGCTAAGCAGTAATAGTGTCTTTTTAGTTCTTCCCCAGCCTCTCTCCTTTCTTTTTGCCTCAGCCATAACCTTAGCCATAATCTTATCCTCCTGTCTTCTTTCTGTGTCTATATTAAAGTTATTTATTTCCGTCTTTCTTTATACTAATTTTACATGATTTTAATGGAATAGTAATGAAACAGATTTGTTATTATTTGTTTATATATGTTATTCGTTATAGTTTTTCTTGCTAAGTGTGTGATTTTTTGTGCTTTTTCAACATAGACAAGGATAGATAAGAGCATATATATTCAGAATGATTTAGTTTGTGCTATTATAGATGACTCATTTGATTATATTGGAATGACATAAAAATATCCCCAACCTAAAAACCAAGGTTGGAGATATAGTAAAAGTTTACCTTTCATCTGCCTGCTTGACAGAAGCTAGTTCAACTAGGCAATATACAACTAATTAATAATGCCATAATATGCATCTTGATACACATTGCCCGAATCAGCAATTACTAAAACATAAACAATAGATTCAGTTGAAGATGCAGGGATAGTAAAACTTGTAGCATTACTATTGACTACACTATTATAAGCATAGGTTTGCCCATTTACATTAACTATATATGTATAGTTGCAGGCCTGAGAAAAATTAAACCAAAAATTAAAAGATTTATTAGCAGGGACATGCCATTTCCAATCACTGGTTGTGAAATCGGCAAGAGTATTATAGTCTCCTTGAGCAATATGAAGAGGATCAGGAAGCCACTGATAGATTTTTATCCCACTGTCATTACGAACCAGGGTTAAACTGCTGCTGGTTGCTGCCTGAGCGGTTGATGGTGCAGAAAATAATACAATAGCTATTGCTACTGCTAAAATACGAGATAAAACTTTCTTCATTCGATAAAACCACCTTTCTTCTGTTAATGAGCTACGTCGAGTTATTTGTATATTAATCAACTCTATCCGGATTGAGATTATCAATATATACATATATTACCATTAACTATTTTGATAGTCAATGGACATTTGTGTCTACAAATTAATTAATACTAATGCGTTAAGTCTTTATTCTAATATGGCTGATTTTTACAGCTCCTTTTACCATGAATATTGATATTTTCCACCATTTATGGTAAAATTCCTTAGAATATATTAGAAAATTCTATTATACATAAGAACATATCAGGGAAGGAAATACACACTATGGCTTTGATAGATGTCGTCAAATTTGATGGGCTTAAGAACCGTGATTGGATAATTTACAAACACCCGTCCGACCAATTGGTTTATGGAACTCAATTAATTGTCCAGGAAGGACAGGCTGCAATATTTGTAAAGAATGGAAGTACTTGTGATGTTTTTTACCCAGGGACACATATGCTAAGCACGCAAAATCTTCCCTTATTAAAAAATTTAGTAAACTTACCCTTTGGAGGGAAGACACCGTTCAGCGCTGAAATCTACTTTATAAATACTGCTGCTAAGCTTGATATCAACTGGGGAACTACCGACCCCATTCAGCTCATTGACCCGAAATACTTTGTAAAACTCAGAGTCCGAGCGTTTGGACAAATGGGCTTAAAGCTCCAGGATTATACCGGTTTCTTCCATGAATTACTTGGAGGGATGGATCAGGCTGATCTTGTAAGATATGATAAAATCAAGGAATTTTACCGTGGATTGATCGTCCTTAAAGTAAAGTCCATTATCTCTTCTACTATAATATCAGAAAAGATATCTGCTCTTGAAATCTCCACTAAGTTGGAAGACTTATCCCAATATGCAAAGGAGCAAATTTCAGCGGAATTCGCACAGTATGGATTTACAGTTGTAAACTTTTATATCCAATCCATCAATTTTCCCGATGAGGACTTTGAGAAAATCAATGAACTTCTTGAGGACAAGGCTGCATTTGAGATAATTGGCGATAACCGCTATACAACAAAACGTACTTTTGATGTTTATGAAGGCGCTGCCAACAACCCAACCGGAATTGCAGGAGCCTTTGTTGCCGGCGGTATTGGCTTAAATGCCGCTATGAGTATGGGAAACGGCATTACTCAACCTGTGCAGAATACAGCAGTACAGAATTCTGTCATATGTCCCTCCTGTCATACAGCGAATAGTGCAACCACTAAGTTCTGCAGTGAATGTGGTGAATTGTTAAAAGCAAAACCTCAGGAGGACGAAATTCCCTGCCCTGCCTGCGGCAAACAGATTAATAGTAAATCGAAATTTTGCCCGGAATGTGGTTTTGCCCTTGGAAACCTGCAATGCGAATGCGGCAATAAACTGCCGGCCGGCTCCAAATTCTGTCCGGAATGCGGAAAAAAGGTAATTATTAATCCACAATCATAATTTGGCAGACAAATGCCACTGTGAACTCATAGATTTATTACATAGTTATGAAATACCACTAATACATACAGGAGGAAAATATATGAGCCAAAATATATGCCCCCAATGCGGAGCCCCTATAGATACAAATGCTCTGGAATGCAGATACTGCGGTGAGAAAATCAGCCGTCAACAAATGAATCAACAACAATCCTTTACTTCTTCTGCACAGCCAAGGACCGAAGCTGAATCTGCACCTCAGTTTCACTCACAATTTCAATCCCAGCCACAGTTTCAGTCCCAGGTTATTATCCAGCAGACTAGCCAAACAAACTACGCTAGTGGCATTGACCCAAATTGGCCAATCAAGAGTAAAATTGCTGCAGGAATACT
>JAEXGM010000008.1 GCA_023450835.1 Bacillota bacterium
TAAATAGTAAATTGGTCTATGATAGCTCTTAATTCACCTGCAAGGCTGTCAACTTCCGCGCTGACTTGATTAATATTAGTCATCGATGCCAGAACCTGCTGGGTTGCGGCTGAGGTTTCCTCTGTACTTGCGGCGTATTCCTCTGAGATGGCAGAGGCATTGGAAGTGAGTTCGCTAATAATAGAACGGCTCCGGTTTATTTTGTCTGTAACAGTTTCCAGCGAACATATCTCATGATTTATCAAGTTTAAGGAGTCCACTATGGATAAATACTTATTCTTTGTTTCAGCGATGCTTTTGGTCTGCTGCAATACACCGCTTTCAGCCTCCTGACTTTGTATATTTGCAATGCTGATGTTATCTTTTATGCCATAAAGCATACTATCGATTAAAAATGTGGCTGCTTGTGTCTGTTCGGAGAGTTTATGGATTTCCGTAGCAATAACCGCAAATCCTCTGCCGGCATCTCCGGCTCTGGATGCCTCAATGGCTGCATTCAGAGATATTAAATTGATTTGATCTGCAATATCTGAAATTAAGGCAGTGGCATCTACGATTTTTTCGGCATTTTTATTTGCCAAATCAATAGTCTGAAAGACGGACTGGAAGACGACCTGATTTTTTATATTGATTTCATCCAGATTATTGACGGTTTCAATTCCTTCCTGGCTGATAGACCTCATCCGTAAGGCGGTCTGGGATAATTCATTTGCGCTTTCTGTATTTGAGCGTACGGCGTCTCCTAAATTATTAATCTCATGAACAAGTTTTTGGGCATCCTCAGCCTGACTGGCTGCGCCTTCTGCAATGTCATCAATGGTCTTTGCTACTTCAAAAACGGAAGATGTGACCTCGTCTGAAGTCAGCTTCATGTTCAGAGAGGATTTAGACAAGCTGCTGGAAGTATTTATCAGCTTGCCGGTAATATCCCGAAGAGAATGGACCAAGGTGGTAACGGAAGTTGATAGTGTGCCTAATTCCTCCCTGCTGTTTGTCTGATAGGGGGTAAAGGAAAGGTCATTAGAGGCCAGTGAATTCATATTTTTTGTGATAGCGCCGACACTGGAGCCAATAAAACGCACAATATAAATGCAGATAAAGGCCATGAGCAGGGAGGAAACAATAACGATTAAGAAGATTCTGGTTATTGTATGATTAATATAAGCCTGCATATCCGCCTGACATTTAATGCTGTATTCGTCAAGAAGTTCGGTCATCGTCTTGATTTCGTCCCGGATCCCGTCAAACATAGAATTTTTTGCTATAATATAGCCTTTTCCGGTATTGGGGTCATAGGCAGACTGCCATTCGCTGAACTGACTCATAAACTGCTCGTACAAATGTGCCATGGTGAGCTGTGTTTTTGAGTGTTTATATTCATTGTAGAGCTCATTGTTCGATTTAAGATTGGAGGCCACTTTATTAATGTTGTCTATAATCCTGGAGCAATCCTCATTGTAGATACTCAAATACCGGCTCTTCGCAGCTGAATCAAGGGTGGCTGCGGATTGGGTCAGGGTCCTTTCTGCCAAAGTAGCCTCATAGAAGTCCCGGTCAGCACTTAAGAGCAAAGAGGAATTAAGATATAAGGTATCGTAGTATGCTGCTTTCGCCTCCCGGCTTAATGATTTTATCTGAAAAGAAAATTGAAACAGGATATAAATCAGTGCTATAAAAACCGGTAAGATCATCAGCCATAATTTTGTTGCAATTTTACTGTTTCTTAAAAATATCATATCAACCTCTTTCCTGAATATCCAATCTTTGATTGGATATTCATTTATCATTTGTAGAAAAAAGATGACAGGAATACCTGGTTTTTCACCAAGAGGCATTTCTGTCATCTTTTTAAGATATCAAGGGTTTTTCATTGCTGACTACTCTTCTTCGTTTATACTGACCCAGCCTTGAACTTGGTTGCTTTCGTAAATCTTCTCGCATAAAATCATTTCATGCAGCCCGTCCTTAAAGGTCGCGTGCTCGTGGGGGGCGTCAGCGTTGCCGATGCTTGAATATATACTTTTAAAGCATTGCTTGAAGGCATCGGGAAAGCCTTCAAGGTGGCCAAAGGGATAAGCAATTAGTGGCTTCGTATCCGGGTGAACGGTGGATATTCCTTTTTCGATGAATGCGTTATAACTGTCTCGGTTCCCAATTACAAGGGCGTTGCATTTCTCGCTGTTCCATTCGGCGGATTTATTGTAACCGCCAAGCAATAAATTAATAGCAACGGATTTCCCGGCAATGACCTGGGAAAAGAAAGCACTGCCCTTTGCACCATTGCTGAAACGGAACATTACACTTGCGTTATCCTCGGTTTCAATAGGAACATCTTCGTAATCCTCCGGGTTAAATTTGTCTTTGGAAAATGCAAGGACCACGCCCTTTGGCTTTTTGCGGTTTTTATGAATAGTAGTAAAATCTGCATTTACCGCTACGATTTTTTGTCCTGTAACATATTCGGCTAAATCCATCCAATGGGAGCCGATATCCGCCACGGCACGTGTTCTGCCGGATTCTGCGGAGTTCAGGCGCCAGCTGTAGTCCGTATCAAAAAGGAGCCAATCCTGTGTATAACTGCCGGTAATTGAAAAAATCTCACCAAGTTCGCCGTCTTTTATAATATTCTTTAAATGATTGTTCATGGGATAGAAGCGGTTATGGAAATTAATTGCGGCTACCAGACCGGCTTCTTCTGCTTTGGCTGTAAGCTGCCTGGCTTCGTCGATGGTAGTGCACATAGGTTTTTCACATAATACATTTACCTTATGCTCCATTGCATACATTGCAATTTCGTAATGCGTATTGTTTGGAGTGCAGATATGTACCATGTCAAGGTCCATAGTATCTATCATCTGCTTATAATCTGAAAAAGAACGGGGAACACTCAATTCTTCCGCGCTTTTATCAGCATTGAATTTATCAGCTAAAGCTACAACTTCTACGTTCCCCAAACGTCTGAGTGTTTCAATGTGGACTTTGCCGATAAAGCCTGTTCCAATAATTCCTGCTCTGAATAATCTCATAAGTTTACCTTCCTTCTAAATTATTTTAAATCAAAATCCTTGGTAAAGCGTGTATATTGGGCCTTCCAAAGTTCCATATCCTGAGGATAATACTCTTTTACGGGAAATGACTTCGCTATGATTTCCCGGCCTTCTTCAATAGAATTTATCTGCCTGTCAGCCAAAAGCTGAACCAGGATGTTGCCGAGAGCAGTAGCCTCTACAGGGCCTGCCGCTACAACACAGTTACAGGCGTTGGCGGTAAACTGGCACATGAGACTGCTCTGTGCTCCTCCGCCGACAATATTAATAATTTTAAACTCCGCGTCTGTGAGTTTTTGCAGATTATTGATGTTCCAAAAATACTTAAAGGCCAGACTTTCGTATACACAGCGGACCATTTCTCCCGGTGTCTCAGGAGAGGTGCCATAGAGGTCCTTACAGTAGTTTTTTAGTTTTTGGGGCATATTCCCGGGGGAATAGAAACACACGTCATCCACATCAATCAGGAATTTAAAGGCTGGTGCAGCCTGGGCCAATTCCTCCAGCTGAGTATAAGAATAATTCGTTCCCCGGGATTGAAAGGCAGCTCTTATCTCCTGTATAATCCAGGTGCCCATGACGTTATGGAGCAAACGATGATGATGTCCTTCGTATCCGCCCTCATTTGCAATGTTGAACCGGTAGCCAAAGTCATTAATTATGGGTCCTTTGGTTTCTGTGCCGACCAGGGCCCAGGTACCGCAGCTGATGATAGCGCAGTTTTGGCTATAAGGAGAAGCTAAAAAGGCAGAAGCGGTGTCGTGCTCGCATACCGATACGATATGAAAGCCCTTTG
This sequence comes from Bacillota bacterium, assembly GCA_023450835.1. GTDB lineage: Bacteria > Bacillota > Clostridia > Lachnospirales > Lachnospiraceae > Anaerocolumna. Next base: position 3,844 of record JAEXGM010000008.1, read on the forward strand.
TTTTATATTCCTCATTAAACCTGAGGCTTGTCCGGGCATTAATGGAGCCGGGCTTCACAAGATCTGGGAAAAGCTCTCCGGGAATATGGAATTTCTCCAGAATGTCTTTATTCCAGCTATCGGTGCCATAGTCGAATATCTGACTCACCGATGCGAGAGTATACTCGGTCATTTTTTTACCGGATAGAAAAAAGATTAAAAGGTCAGGAATAAACAATAATTTATTTCCATGCTCAAACAGATAAGACTGATGATTGCATTCCATTGCAGCTAACTGCAGTAAAGTGTTGAATAATGCATTCTGGTTCCCGTTGATTTTGTAAAGCTCCTCAGGGGACATAATCTCATAAATAGCCTGAACATGATTCCTGGTGCGCTCATCCCGGTAGCTGTGCACTTGCGTAAGCAATTCACCGGTGGGGGCGACAATTGCGAAATCGTTGCAAAAGCTGTCAATTCCCATGGAAGTCAGGGAGTCCTTCGTACAATCGATTGCAGTTTTGACACCCGTACACAGCTCTCTGTAGATGTGTAAAATGTCCCAATACAAACTGCCGTTAATCGCGATAGCCGAATGTTCGAACTTGTTAAGGACTTTTATCTCCAACCTGTGGTCAGAATAGGTTCCTAAAATGACTTTACCGCCGCTGCCGCCCAAATCAAATGCTAAAACGTTCATGATGACCTCCGCCTATTTTGCTGTTAATATCTGAGTTTTTGTAATTTTGGAAAAGTTTAAATAAGTCAGTTCGCTTTTGGAATCCGTTATCAGATAGTCGATGTCGGTAAAAGAACCCAGATAAACGGGGCCAATCTGCTTGAACTTTGAATAGTCGGCAAGTAAATATACTTCCTGAGAACTTTTTATTAAAGTTTTCTTTATATCGATTTCCTGAATACCGGAGTCGGTAATCTGCGTCTCAGATATGATTCCCGTACAGGATACAAAGGATTTATTGGGGAAATATTGCTGTGCATTCTTGATAGTTGTATTCCCGTAAATGGATAAATTAGTATTTTTAAAAATTCCTCCCAGACAAACGATAGTATGATGGGGGCTAAGGGATTTTGAACATTCAAGCAGAAACTGAATGGAGTTCGTTAATATGGTAACCTGAATGTCAGTTGGTATGTATTGATATAAGTAAATACAGGTTGAACTGTTATCTATAAAAATAGTATCTTCATGTTTAATAAAAGAAGCTGCAAGTTGGCAAATAGCCTGTTTTTCTTCAATATGCCTTGCAGTTCGTTCTGAAACCGGCGTTTCGTTCAGCGTATACATTGTCCTGATTTGCGCTGCGGGGCTTGAAGAAACAGTGTCTCCCTGACTGGTCGGCAATATGGCACCGCCATGTGTCCGTATAAGCATGCCTGCTTTTTCTAAATCGTTAAGATCCCGGCGTATAGTTTCCTTAGAAGTTGAAAATATACCGGCTAACTCACTGACATCAATACGTCCTGTGCTATTAAGCTGACTGATTATTTTTGCTTGACGCTCTTCAATATACATGTTATGGATATCCTTTGTTGAGCTGCCTGCAGCCCTTTTGAATATATTTATTATATCATGAACATAAAGCATGTTCATAATCTTTCGCTCCGTTCGCATATTGCAAGCGGGCTTGCATATGCTCATTACGCTTTCATTATATCTTAAATTGCATTTTTTACAATAGAACAGAAGGCGTCACACTCAATGCGCTCTAACATACTATAGGCGAGATAGATACTTGGTCCGGATACGACAACGCCATGGAGAGGGAGAATAACTCCGATGGGCTTTTTTTCGGCTAACTCTCTATGTTCTTCAAAATAGTTGTATATGTTATAGGAGAGCTCAGGTGTGTAGGCCTTTGTATATTCGATACAGCCGACATAACCGCGGCCCATGGTAGCTTCGGTAATATTGGGAATGGGTTTTCCCTGAGAGACAAAGGGCATACAGTAAAATGGATGAGCATGGATAGTACAAGCAATTTCCTTAAAGTTTTTTAATATCAGAACATGCATCAGGCCTTCTCTTGAAAGCTTTCCGGTACCTTCTATGATATTTTCTTCGTAATCGATTAATATGAAGTCTTCCGGCAGCAGTTCGCAGTGCTTTACTTCAGACATCAGGGAGGGGCTGATTAAGATTCTGTTTTCATCCACCCGAACAGCAAAATTACCTCCGGCTGCATTCGTAAGACGTCTGTCCCACATTAATTTTGCAATCTTGCACATTTCATTACGCATTTCTATGTATGATAGGTTACTCATAGTATTATCCTTTCTTAGTTTATTTTCTTTATATAAACCATTGGCAATAATTCATTGGCACGCTCCAGGTCAAACCCGACAGAGGATGGGGATTCTGCCGTAGCGGCAGAAATTGCGGTTGCATATCTTAAGGTTTCCTCAAAGGGATAGTTCCTGGTTATTCCATATATTATTCCTGACAGGAAGCAATCACCGCAGCCTGCCGGATTCTTTAATAAAACTTTCGGAGGTTTTACTCTGTAGGTGCCGGCAGGAGTTTTAACGATGGAACCATCACCGCCAAGAGAAACAGCAATAATCTCTATATTATATTCTGCCAGGGAATCAATGGCTGAAAGGATGTCTTCCTCACTTGTCAGTTCTTTGCCGACCAGGGCGGACAGCTCATCTAAGTTAGGCTTGATAAGATAGGGGGATTCTTTCATACAATTTGTCAGAGTGACGCCGCTGGAGTCGAGAAAGAACTTTATATCCAGACCGCCCAGCCGTTTTATGATGGTGTTGTACACATAGGGATCATAGCAGTTCGTTGCATCACCTGAGAAAACAACGAAATCCCCATCTTTCACAGTTTCAAGGAGAAGAGTAATTAATTCTTCTATATCCTGTTCATCCAGGTAGACACCTTTGGAAGAAATGGTGGAGCAGTCGCCGTTTTCTTCTATAATAAGATAATTCGTACGGCTGTTTTTGTTTTCATTATTTTTGTGCAGGTATTTAACGTGGACCCCGGAGGCTTCCAGCAGTTTTAGAATCTCTTCTCCGGTGTTGCCGTGGGAAATGCCTAAAGCATTGTTTTCCAATCCTAAAGCTGCCAGATTTATTGATACGTGCGTGCCTTTTCCGCCTAAGGAATCTTCGGAATATTGCAGCCGGTTTGTGATATGTTTTCTGAATTCTTTTAAAAACAGAAGCTTATCTATGGCTGGGTTGAGCGTTATTGTGTGTATCATAGGTTCTCCTTTCAATGAATGCGTGGTATTCGTTCTGAATATACGCATTTTTTTGATTATATGTGGATAATACCATTAAACGGTCATAAAAGCAACATTTATTTTTCTTAATGTGTATATGTGACAATAACGGTCATTATAATATGTGAAATATTACTAAAAATTTGAACGTATTATTTTTGTGATTGTAATTAATTCATTAATGTGTTAATATACAAACATAAACAAAAACAAAAACACAAGCATAAAAGTTTATTACAGGAGGTAACAAAATGTCATACCAAGAAACATTGCTACAACCAATTAATATCGGACCCAGAGTTGCTCAGAACCGCTTCTTTATACAGGCGATGGAATGTAACTCAGAAGATGAAACAGGCAATCCTTCGGAAGAAACTACTAATCGTTACATAGAATTGGCAAAAGGCGGTTCCGGTTTAATTTCATTAGAAGCTATCACTGTAACAAGGGAAAGCAGGGCCAGAGATAACCAGCTGACAATTATGCCTCAGAATGAGAAACCCCTTACCGAATTTGTGCGAAGAGTTCATGAAGCAAACTCCAAATCCCTTCTGATATTCCAATTGACTCATTCCGGTGAAATTTCAAATCCGGAGTTCTCAAGAAGAGTAACACCTAATCCGTTACCGGGTTACGGCGGAGATCTTCTGACGGAAGAAGATATTGAGAGGATTATGGACAGTTATGTTACGGCCGCTAAGATTGCATACAACGCCGGAGCAGATGGTATTGACCTGAAGCTGTCCCATGGCTATCTGGGATGTCAGATGGTTCGCCCGCATAACAGCAGAAAATGGAAGTACGGCGGAAGCTGGGAGAACAGAAGCCGGTTCGCCTTCGAATTAATGGAAAATATCCGCAAAGAAGTTCCGGACAAGAATTTTATTATCGGGTCAAAGATTTCAGCGTGGGAAGGCTTTCCCGGCGGTTTTGGTACGGAGGGACCGGGTTCGCCCATTATGGATTTAACGGAGCCTCTTGCTTTAATTAAAGGATTGGAAGAAAGAGGAGCAAGCTATATCATACAGTCGGCAGGCAGCCCTTCCATTACTATCAGCTTAACTCAGGTCGATAAGCATATCCCCTATTATGCGTATCTGCATCAGTATTGGGCCAAGGAATTCAGGAAAGTCCTGAAGCCGGAAACCGTTGTGATAGGCTCTAACTTCTCGGTATTTAGAAACGGTAAGAATGATTTGTGTGCGGTTACTCCTGAAGAAAGCAATATTCTTAATTATGGTGCCTGGTGTATTGAGAATAATGTTACCGATATGATCGGACTGGGAAGGCAGTCTTTTGCAGACCCTTATCTTCCCGCCAAGTTAGCAGAGAACAGGGAAGAGGATATTAAGTACTGCCGCCTGTGCGATGCCTGCCTGGAATTATTGATTCAGCAAAGTAAAGTCGGCTGCTGCGTTTATGATAAGAAAGCTGCTGCGGAGTTAGTAGAAACCCGCAGAGTAAAAGGCAGATTAAAGACAAGCCATACCTGATGATTTTTCTTCCATAACAGCGCAGATAAAAATGAGTTATATAAATGGCTCTGGTGTATGAAAGAGCATTCGCAACTACGGTGGAGCTAAATTAATATAATAAAAAATATTGGGAGGTTACAAGTAATGAAAAAAAGACTTTTATCATGTGTACTGATGCTGGTAATGATTACGGCATTGTTTACGGGATGTTCTGCCGGCAGCAAGGAGAAGACTGCCAAATCCGATAATAGTAAGAACACATCGGCAGAGGCTGGAGCTTCTTCTACCGATGCTGCTGCCACAACTGCTCCAAAGGATGGTCTGATTGGTATTTCCGTTCCGGCGGCAGATCATGGCTGGGTAGCAGGTGCTATCTTCTATGCCCAGGAGAAGGTAAAGCAATTGGGATTAGCGGAAGGCACAGGTTATAAGATCTTGACCTCTGAGAACGTAAATGATCAGGCGAATGACATTGATGAATTAATCTCATTGGGTTGCACTTCTATTGTATTACTGCCTCATAATGATGAAGTTTCCGTTGCAGCAAAGAAAATTATGGATGCAGGAATAAACCTGATTGTATTTGACCGTAAAGTCAGCGGAGATTATACGGCATACCTTGCCGGTAATAATGCGGCAATCGGTACGTTAGGTGCCAAATACTTAGGGGAAGCCCTGGGCGGAAAAGGCACCATTGCAGTGATGTCCGCACCCAGTGTAGGTTCTGTAAGCGTTGAGCGTACGGATGCCTTTAAGGCTGAGATGAAGAGCAGCTACCCGGATATTAAGCTAATCGAGGTAACTGCCGGCGGCTTTACACAGGAAGCCGGCTTGACCATGGCAACGGATATGCTGGTTGCAAATCCTCAAATTGATGCGGTATTTTCAATTGATGATGAGCCTTCCTTAGGAATCCTGCAGGCAATAAAGGAAGCCGGAAGAACAGATATTAAATATATCTCAGGCGGTGGCGGTGCTCAATCCTGGTATAGTAAAATCCAGAGCGAAACAGGTATTAAATGCTTTACCGAGACCTACAGCCCGTCTATGATTGGTGATGCCATCCAGCTTGCTGCAGATATCCAGCAGGGTAAAGATTATCAGAAAGACACAATCCTTGAGCCGACTACTGTAGATTCTGGCAATGTTGCAGATTACATAAATGCGGATTCACCATACTAATCAAATTAATTAAAATATTACCTGGGATATTTTGATTATCCCAGGTATTTTTAAAAAGGTGGTCTAGATGAACGAACATATAGTTAGAATGAAGAATATTACAAAGTCCTTTAGCGGGAACCGGGTGCTTCATGGAGTAGATTTTGAAGTAAAAAAGGGCAGTATTCATGCATTGTTAGGGGAAAATGGTACCGGAAAGACCACCCTGATGAATATATTGGGCGGCGTTATATCCGGTGATAACGGACATATTACAATAAGTGATATTGAAAAGGCAGTGTCGGAAGGAACGAATAATAAGAACAGCAGCATTGCCTTTATTCATCAGGAATTAACACTGATAAATGATTTAAGCGTCTGTGAAAATCTCTTCTTAGGGCGTGAACTGAAAAGAGGCGGAATACTGGATAAAAAGGCAATGTATAAGAGTTCAAAGGAAATCCTTGAGAAAATGGAGATTAACCTGGACCCCGATACGATGGTAGAAGACATAGATGCTTCTTATAAGCAGGTCGTTGAGATTGCAAGGGCATTGATGAAAGATGCCAAGGTAATCATTATGGACGAACCAACAACAGCGTTGACCAACGTTGAAATTGATAATGTGTTTAAAATTATGCGCAGGCTTAAGGGTCAGGGCGTCAGTTTTATTTTTATATCCCACAAATTGAATGAAGTAATTGAGATTTGTGATCAATATACGGTAATGAGAGACGGAAATGTTATTAGTACAGGGGATGTATGTTCCGTTAATGAAAATATACTGGCCAGCTATATGGTCGGTAAGGATCTGTCGGGCAATGATGTTTATGCGGGAAGACATATCGGTAAGGAAGTACTTTCGGTAAAGCAATTATCAAGGGAAAGAGAATTCAAAGGTATTGATTTTCATATTAATAAAGGCGAAATTGTCGGCTTTACAGGACTTTTGGGGGATGGCCGTTATGAACTGTTTCATACTATTTATGGCTGCCACAAGGAGTATCAGGGTGAGATACGGATTAACGGCGAACTATGCAGGATGACCAGCACCCAAAAGGCGCATAGAAATAAGATCTCCTATTTACCGAGGAACCGCAAAGAGAATGGAATTATTAAAGATCTTAGTGTAGGAGAGAACATGACGATTTCCATCGTTAGAAAGTTTCAAAGAATATGTATGATAGACAAAAAAAGAGAGAAGGAATTTAATACTGACTATGTAAAAAAGTTAAATATTAAAATAAATGATCTGAAAGATCTTATCATTAATTTATCAGGAGGGAATCAGCAGAAAGTTATTCTGGCAAGAGCACTGAGCTCCCAGCCTGACCTGGTAATACTGGACAATCCGACACAGGGAGTAGATGTAGGGGCGAAGCTGGAAATATATAAAATTATCATGGAGCTGGCAAAGCAGGGTGTAAGTTTTGCGGTTCTTTCCAGTGAGGCCCAGGAAGTCATGACGCTGTGTGACAGAATTTATGTAATGTATCATGGTGAAATCCGTCATGAATTTACCCATGAGGAAGCAAGTGAAGAAAATATTATGATTGTTGCTACAGGAGGAAGCTTATGAATGCAATAGTAAAACCAGAGAAGAAGAAAGTGCTGAATACAGGGGCAATAAAGGACTGGAAGAAATGGGCGGGCTGTAACAGTGCATTGATTGCATTTGTGGTGCTGTTCCTGTTATCTATTATATTGCAGGGGACTATGTTCCTGTCTGTTAACAATCTGATTAACATCCTGAGAAATAACTCGGTAATAGGGATTATAGCTCTTGGCATGACGCTGATTATTATAACCGGAGGTATTGATTTATCGGTGGGGGCCCAGCTGGCATTTATCGGAATTGTTATTATTACCATTTTTAACAGCACCCAAAGCCTTTTTGTTACCATAGTGGTAGGAATCGGTGCGGCTCTTGCTGTCGGGTTGATTACCGGCATATTGATTTCTAAATTTAAGATACCGCCCTTTATTACTACCTTGGGAAGCATGACCATATACCGGTCGGTTGCCCAGTATTTATTAAATGGCGGAGGGCTGACTGTCTCAGGAGACAGAACAGACAGCTATATTGCCATCTCTAATACGAATTTGTTTGGAGTTATACCTATGCCTATCGTTATTTGGCTGGTCTGTGTTATTGTTGTGCTGTTTATTACGAAACATACGGCAATCGGAAGACATATTTATGCAGTGGGAAGCAACGAAAAAGCAGCCTCACTTTCTTCGATCAATGTTGTAAAAGTTAAGTGCTTTGCTTATATGGCATCTGCCGTGTTGGTGTTAATAGCGACTATTGTAGAGACTTCCAGGCTTGGAAGTATCAATTCGGCTTCCTCCGGCAATAAATATGAGATGGATGCAATAGCAGCAGCGGTTATCGGCGGTACAAGCATGTCGGGAGGCCGGGGCAAGATTGCCTTTACCGTCCTTGGAACGCTGACCCTTGGTATTATTAATAACATGATGAATCTGCTTGGCGTAGACTCTTTCCTGGTAGGCGCTGTAAAAGGAGCGATTATAGTAATCGCCGTATTATTGCAGATGACTCTGAATAAAGAGAGATAAACTATGACAAAAAAGATATCGCCTTCTTTGATGTGCCTGGATATCAGGGAAATACCGGAAGCAATTAAAGTGATGGAAGCAGAAGGAATAGAATATCTGCATATTGATGTTATGGACGGGGTTTTTGTTCCGAATATTATGCTGGGAATAAATTATATTAACCAAATCAGAAGCATGACAAAGATTCCCCTGGACATTCATCTGATGATTATTAATCCCGAGCAGAAGATAGAATGGTTTAATCTGCAAAAAGGAGACAGGGCCGCCTTTCATATTGAAAGTACTTTCCATATTAATAAAACAATTTACAGCATTCAGAACAAAGGGGCGGTACCTGTAATTGCCCTTAATCCGGAAACGCCGCTGTCCGTACTGGATTATGTACTAAAAGACATTGGAGGAGTTCTTTTGATGACAGTTAATCCCGGTTATGCCGGACAGGCCTTGGTACAGGGCATGTTTCATAAGCTGGAAGAACTGAGGAACTATCTTGATAGCAAGGGATATCCTGAAATTTCAATTGAAGTAGACGGAAATGTAAGCTTTGAAAATGCGAGGATCATGTCGTGCAAGGGAGCTGATCTTTTTGTAGGGGGATCCTCAAGCATTTTCTATGATAAAGCGATGATATCAAAGGGTATAAAAACTCTACGCAGGGCGGTTGAAAACCGGACTTAAACTTGCGCGGTAATTACATCGATATTATAATTAGTAAGGTAAGCATAATTGCTCTGAACAGCCTTGCTGTCGGTAATGATATGATCGATATCATTAAAGGAAGACAAAAAGATCTGACCGTTCTTTTCGAATTTTGTGTGGTCAGCCAATAAGAATACTTCCTTAGAGCGTTCAATCATCATTTTTTTAATATCTACTTCCTGGATACTGGAGTCGGTAAGCATGCGGTCAGGAGATATTCCCGTGCAGGATAAGAACAGTTTATTGGGGTAGTACTCTTTTGCGTTGTGCAAGGTCATGTTGCCGTGAATGGATAAATTGGAGGCCTTAAACATTCCGCCCAAAACGATGTAGGAATGGTTGGGATTATTATACCTTGCGGCCTGCATTAAAAAGGGAAGGGAATTTGTTATAAAAGTAACCTGTATATTCTGAGGAACATATTGGGCAAGGTAAATAGTTGTGGAACTGTTATCTACAAAAACATTATCCTCTGACCGGATAAAAGATGCCGCCTTTTTGCAGATGGCTTGTTTCTCCTCAAAATTTGATAATTCCCTCACCTGTACAGGAGGTTCGGGTGTGCTGCTTGGTTGGATAGACTGCTTTGCATCTGCAGGGATAGCACCGCCATGTGTACGAACTAATAACCCTTTGTCCTCAAGTTCCCGAAGGTCGCGTCGGATGGTTTCCTTGGAGGCTTCAAAAGTTTTAGATAGTTCTATAACATTAATACTTCCATGTTTTTGCAATAGGTTTAATATCTCTGCCTGGCGTTCGATATTGTACATTTTATTCTCCCCATAGATTTTGTTAAGTTAATAATAGCATAATTTTATAAAAGGTCAAGAAAGTACATGAATTTTTCAAATTCAATCTTAATAATGAAAAATATCAACAATAGAAGTAAAGGAGGTAAAAAGAAATGAATTTAGGTTTTTTTACGGCAAATTTTACGGAGAAGCCCTTGGAAGAGGTGGTAAAACTGGTCTCGGCATATGGATATGAGACTTTGGAGATACCCGCCTATGAGGGAAACGGACAACTTGAAACGAAGGATGTCATTAAAGGAAACAATGCAAGTGAGATTAAGAAGATGGTATCCCGTTATAATATGAGGATACAGGCACTTAGCAACCATTCGGACTCCTTCCTTATCATGGGTCCTACGGGCAAAGATACGGACTTTATCTTTCAGGGTACACCGGAAGAGAAGATTAAGCACGGAACAGAGAGTTTAATAAGAACGGCTCAGGCGGCCAATGCCCTGGAGGTTCCCATTGTAGTTGGTTATCCGGGGGTAGAGAATTGGGGCAGATTTTTCTTTTTCCCTTACGGCGAGGGCTGGAAGGAATACGAGCAGCAGTTTGTGGAGCGATTTACTCCAATTCTGGATAAGTTCCAGGAGTATGGCGTTAAATTTGCCATAGAGATCCACCCTAACAGTTTTATTTATGATATTTATACAGCGGAGAGGGCTTTGGAACTGGTGAATTACCATCCTGCTCTGGGCTATAACTTTGACCCGGCTAATACCATGTATTTAATGATTGACCCGGCTGTTGTAATTGACAGATTGAAGGACCGGATCTTCCATGTACATGCCAAGGATGCGGAATTGGCAGCGCATAATTTATCCACCGGAGGAACTCTGATGCATGGCGATATGGCTGCCTTGAACCACACCTATCGGTTCAGAATTCCCGGCTGGGGACAGGTTGATTGGAAGAGAGTAATCACTGAATTATCCATGGTAGGATATACCGGTTCCCTGAGCTATGAACATGAAGATGTGACTATGAGCAGAATGGATGGTGTGGAGAAAGTAGCTGACTTTTTAAAACCCTTAATTATCAAGAATCCATATGAGGGCAGAAAAGATAAGTTATTCAATAAAGAACTGTAATAAAACTTTTGTGAAACCAATATTTGCTTCATTGGTTAAATAAGAAAGTGCCATAAACCCATTTGAGTTTATGGCACTTTTTTATTTAAGTAATATTAATTTATGTGTTATGTAGCAGTTACAGGCCGGAGGAATCATTTCTTGACAATAATTCCAGGCGGTAACGCTCAAGCTCCCGTGTAATCTCGTCATCAACAGGCTGCTCTTTAAAGAGCTCTATCATCTTTCCTATAACAAATTCTTTATTTTCATTATTTAATCTGTCAAAATAGCGTATTACTTTTCGATGTTCACCGGACAGCGGAGCTGACTGATAATTAGGAGATTCATTCAGAGCGCTTTGTGCGGCGGTTTCTGAAAATCTCTGGAATTTACTAAGACCTAAAAGAAAATCAGTGGAAACATTAAAGAATTTTGCCAAGGATTTCAAAGTATCAACAGTTGGAAGCTTTTTACCGCTTTCATAATATGCGATGGTACTTTGGGTAAGATTTAATTTTTGTGCCAAATCCTTTTGGGTTAATCCTTTGTGTTCTCTCAGTTCCTTTAATCTCACTTCAAACAATTCAGCACCTCCTGACTTCGATATTATATAATAATTTCAATTATTATTGTGAAAATATAACCAAAACAAATAACTATATTGACAAATATGACTATAAGTCATATAATGGAAATGTAACCAAAGCAAAAAAGAGCTGATAATAGTAGGAGTTATCAGCTCGCAGGTTTTGGTATCAATGTACTTATCCGATAAAATACCAGAGTTCTTTGAAATGCTATTCCCCCTCAGAAAAGTTCATAACATTTGGACTTTATCGGAAGTACATCAGGGTAAATACCGTATCCTTACCAAAAAGGTCTGCAAGTTATAGATTACTGACTTGCAGGCCTTTTTGTTTTGGAAAATGATATTTACCAATAGACTAATAAGAAAATGGGCTGGAATCAATATATATATTAGCATCTCTTATAATTTTGATTAGTATAAAAATGCCTTGCCAGAGCTCTAAATTGCGATTTTTCTATTGCGAATCTAAATTTGTAAGTTATAATAAGAAGAGTAAGACAAGTTGACTTTCAATTTTCAGGTAGTAACGAACGATGCATAAGAATACAGATAGGAGCCGTATATGGAAAAATTAGAAATGCTTTATGAAGGTAAAGCTAAGAAAGTTTTTAAAACAGCACAGGAAGATGTTTATATTGTTGATTATAAAGACGATGCCACTGCATTCAATGGCTTGAAAAAAGGAACCATAGTCGGAAAAGGTGTTATTAATAACCGTATGTCCAACCATATGTTTAAACTGCTGGAAAATGAAGGTGTTCCAACTCACTATATCGAAGAATTAAGCGACAGGGAAACTGCCGTAAAAAAAGTTGAAATTGTACCCTTGGAAGTAATTATACGTAATGTATCTGCGGGCAGCTTTTCTAAGAAGCTAGGAATGGAAGAAGGTATTAAATTACTTGCTCCCACTCTGGAATTCAGTTATAAAAATGACGATCTGGGTGACCCTATGATTAATGATTATTATGCAATCGCTTTAGGCCTTGCCACAAGAGAAGAGATAGACAAGATCTCAAAGATGGCATTTAAGGTAAATGAAGTTCTTTGCAAGTATTTTGAAGAATGCGGCATTGAATTAATAGATTTTAAGATTGAGTTCGGCAGAAGCAAAGGGGAAGTTATTCTGGCAGATGAAATATCACCGGATACTTGCAGACTTTGGGACATCAGAACCCATGAAAAACTGGATAAGGACCGTTTCAGAAGAGATATGGGCGGTGTGGAAGATGCCTATGCCGAAGTATTAAAGAGAATCGGTCTGGCATAAGAGTAATGGGGGGTGCTGCAAGCATAATAAAAAGTACATTATGTACTGGTTTTGCAGCAGCCTTTCTTTCATTCGAAGGGATAGATACCTTTTATCTTAATTGATAGTAGAAAGGATTATAGATGGATAATAACACGCAAATTGATACCTGGATATCGGATGAAATTCACGAGGAATGTGGAGTTTTCGGAATCTATGATTTTGACGGTAATGATATTGCTTCTTCTATATATTATGGCTTGTTCGCCCTGCAGCACAGAGGGCAGGAAAGCTGTGGTATTGCTGTCAGTGATACCAGCGGACCAAAGGGAAGTGTAAAGTCCTTTAAGGGAATGGGACTGGTAAATGAAGTGTTTACCCCGGAGAGTATAGAAAGCCTGACGGGTAATATCGGCGTAGGCCATGTTCGTTATTCTACGGCAGGAGCCAGTAACAGAGAAAATACCCAGCCTTTGGTATTAAATTATGTCAAAGGGACCCTGGCACTTGCCCATAACGGAAATCTCGTCAATGCGCCGGAATTAAAAGACAAATTAGCATATACCGGAGCTATTTTCCAGACTACCATTGACTCGGAAGTAATTGCTTATCTGATAGCCAGAGAGAGGCTTCAGACCAGAAGTGTAGAGGAAGCGGTTAAGAATGCCATGCTAAAATTAAAGGGAGCTTACTCCCTTGTTATTATGAGTCCCAGAAAGCTGATAGGAGCCAGGGACCCCTTTGGTTTCAGACCTCTTTGCATCGGCAAGAGGGGGAATTCCTATGTACTGGCTTCCGAAAGTGCGGCACTTGATACGGTAGGCGCAGATTTTGTAAGAGATGTAGAGCCCGGAGAAGTCGTTATGATTAACCAGGAGGGCATTCATTCCGACATGTCCATGGTACAGCCAAGGAAAGCAAAGTGTATTTTTGAATATATCTATTTTGCAAGACCGGATAGCTGTCTGGACTCTGTCAGCGTATATAATTCCAGAATTATGGCAGGAAGGATACTGGCGCAGACCTATCCTGTGGAAGCAGATATTGTAGTGGGGGTACCGGATTCCGGCAATGCGGCAGCTTATGGTTATTCTCTGGAATCGGGAATTCAGCTTGCTACAGCTTTTGTAAAGAACAGCTATGTGGGCAGGACTTTTATCAAGCCCAAGCAGTCTATGAGAGAATCCAGTGTAAAGATAAAACTCAATGTGTTAAAGGATGTTGTTAAGGGAAAACGTGTTATCATGATTGATGACTCCATTGTCCGGGGAACTACCAGTGAACGCATTGTGAGAATGTTAAAGAGTGCCGGAGCGAAGGAAGTTCATGTAAGAATAAGCTCACCTCCTTTTCTTTATCCCTGCTATTTTGGTACGGATGTACCCTCTGATGACCAGCTGATCGCTCACAATAACACGGTAGAAAAAATCAGAGATATGATAGGTGCAGATTCTTTGGGGTACCTGGGAGTTGACAGGTTAAGTGAGCTGATAGAAGGAGACAAAGGATATTGTGACGCCTGCTTTACCGGGAATTATCCGATCGAACCGCCGGAAGAGGACATTCGGGGCGAGTATGAAAGATAAAGAACCGCAAAATCAGACTTGCTTTTCTGCTGATTTTTAAGGATAATAGAATAAAGTAAAAAAGAGAGTGCAGGAGGGGAAGATATCCGGCTGGGTGAGAAATATCCGGCTGGTGTTTTTCATCCTGCAATTCCGCGTTTGGGATACAACCATATAACCAGTAAAAACAGTAAAATACAGTACAGATACAGGAGGCAGCAATGAGTAATGATAAGTATGTAAGCCCTATGTCAGAGAGATATGCCAGCAAAAGGATGCAGTATATTTTTTCTCCGGATATGAAGTTTCGGACCTGGAGAAAGCTATGGATAGCTCTGGCGGAAGCAGAGATGGAGCTTGGACTTCCTGTTACGGAAGAACAGATAGAAGAACTTAAGAAATATCAGGATGACATTAACTATGATGTGGCAAGAGAAAGAGAAGCCCTGGTACGCCATGATGTTATGTCCCATGTATATGCTTACGGTGTTCAGTGTGAAAAGGCAAAGGGGATTATCCATCTGGGGGCTACCTCCTGCTATGTCGGAGATAATACGGATATTATTGTAATGACAGAGGCTTTGAAAGAAATCCGCACCAAGCTTTTGAACGTGATGGATAAATTAAAGGACTTTGCTTATGAATACAGAGAATTGCCGACTCTTGCATTTACTCATTTTCAGCCGGCACAGCCTACTACGGTGGGAAAGAGAGCTGCCCTCTGGCTGATGGAGTTAAAACTGGATTTTGATGATCTGGAATATATCATCGATTCTATGAGATTGCTTGGCTCTAAAGGAACAACAGGAACCCAGGCAAGCTTTTTAGAGCTTTTTGAAGGGGACCATGAGAAAGTAAAGGAACTGGACAAAAGAATTGCAAAGAAGATGGGATATGCGGATTGTTATCCGGTATCCGGGCAGACTTATTCCAGAAAAGTGGACACGAGAGTACTGAATATACTGGCCGGTATCGCTGCCAGCGCCCATAAGTTCTCCAATGATATCAGACTTTTACAGCATTTGAAAGAAATCGAAGAGCCTTTTGAAAAGAACCAGATAGGTTCTTCTGCAATGGCATATAAGAGAAACCCCATGAGGAGTGAGCGTATCGCGTCCCTTTCCAATTATGTTATCTGTGATGCTTTAAATCCTGCTATTACCTCTTCCACCCAGTGGTTTGAGAGAACTCTTGATGATTCCGCCAATAAGCGAATCAGTGTACCGGAGGCTTTCCTGGCAGTGGATGGTATCCTGGACCTGTACTTAAATGTTGTAGACGGACTTGTGGTATATCCCAAGGTAATTGAAAAGCACTTGCTGGCAGAGCTTCCCTTTATGGCAACAGAAAACATCATGATGGATGCCGTAAAAGCAGGCGGCGACAGACAGGAGCTGCATGAGAAGATTCGTACTCTGTCTATGGAAGCCGGAAGAAATGTAAAGGAAAAAGGGCTGGAGAATAATCTTCTGGAATTAATCGCAGCGGATCCTTCCTTTAATCTGACCTTGGAGGAGTTAAAGAACACCATGGAACCAAAGAAGTATATCGGACGTTCCAAGGAACAGGTGGAAGAGTTCATAGAGGAAGTAATTAAGCCAATACTAAATGAAAATAAAGAATATCTGGGAATTACAGCGGATATTAAGGTGTGATTCCATAGTAGAAATTTTAGGAAGTAATTACTATACTGGCTTGAATGAAGAAAAGGTTCGAAAAAGAAATATAAAGTCATTAGAAAATCTTGGCTTTCAAGTGATACTACAATAGATTTCGTTTCGTATTAGCGTACAAATAAGCCTGCCAAATTTTTGGCAGGCTTATTTGTAATGTCATTTAAAGGTACCATCAAGATACGTTTTCAGGAAAGCCCCTTTTTCTTATTTTACATTAACGGTGCAGGAGTACTGTTTTCCATATAAGTTTACAGTTATTGAAGTAGTCCCCTTTCTTCTGGCGGTTACTTTACCGGATTTATCTACTGTAGCAACGGAGGATTTGCTTGAGGTCCAGTTTCATATTATTTATAAATCAATTTAGAAAGAAATTCGCAAATTAGTACCTTAAGACGCATTTTCTTACTTTTACCGGTAAAGGGGCCCGAAGTTAAAAAATTACAATTGCGGCAAAGAAAAAACAATGCTATGATATGGAAAATATTACTTGGAGGGAATTGACAGTTAGGAGAAGCTGTTAATGCAGTGAAGGATATTTGGAAATAAACCTGGCAGATTATCTGATAGAAGCCGGGCTTATGATAAAGAATATGAGGGGGAGGGGAGAAGATGAATCATTTGCCGAATGATTCTTAAGAGTTGGACAGGCAGTAAAATGCCAAGTTTAACCTGTGAAAGCAAAAATAATGTAAAAAGGGGTATTTACTATGAAAAGGATAATGGAAAATGTATTTGCAAAACGGCTTACAGCCATCTTCATGGCAGCCGTTCTGGTGGCGGGAATGTTAACAGCCGGTCTGATTCCCGCACAGAAGGCACAGGCAGCGGCTATCACATCTACCAGTTTCTTAAAGGCAAACGGAAAGCAGCTTCGCAACAACTATGGTAACGGCGATGTCGTAACCTTAAGAGGAACCAATGCAGGCGGATATTTACTGCAGGAATTCTGGATGTGCCCTACCAGCTACAGTACCGGTACATACACTGTAAACTGTGAAATGGATATTTATAAGACCTTGACGTCCAGATTCGGCGAAGCAAAAATGAGGGATTTAATCAAGGTATATCAGGACAATTATTGGACAACACAAGACTTTGACAACTGTCAGGCATTAGGAATCAACTGCATCCGTCTGCCTATGTGGTATATGAATTTCGTTGATTTTAACGGAAATTATTTAAGCAATGCCTTTGACCGTATTGACTGGTTCTTGCAGGAAGCCGGCAAGAGAGGCATCTATGTAATTCTGGATATGCATGGAGCACCGGGGTCTCAGAGCGGAAGCGACCATAGCGGTATTGACGGCGGAAGCAATAAAGTAGCAGCTTCCGAGTTCTTCTTTGGCAGCAATGCTAACAGCAACCAGCAGAAATACTATGATATATGGTATAAGCTGGCACAGCGCTATAAGGACAACCCCGTAGTAGCAGGCTATGACTTATTAAATGAGCCCTATTGCACTTACCGTTATAATTCCGGTTACAGCGATGATTATCTTCATTCCTTATTGTGGGGTATCTATAACAACGCTTATAATGTAATCCGTTCCGTTGACACCAACCATGTTGTTATTATGGAAGCTACCTGGGATCCATCTGATTTACCGAGTCCTTCTACTTATGGCTGGTCCAATATCATGTATGAATACCATAATTATCTCTATGATGACTATGATAATGCAGCCGGCAAACAGATTACCAATATGCAGAATAAACTTAACCTGATCAGCAGCAAGAATTACAACGTACCCAGCTATATGGGAGAATTCTCTTACTTTAACAGTGTATCTGCATGGCAGCAGGGATTGAAGCTGTTAAATGACGCCGGAATCAACTGGACGACCTGGACCTATAAAGTAACCGGCAGCAACAATAACTGGGGACTTTATAATCAGAACGTTTCCTCTACAAATGTGGCAACGGATTCTGAGGCAAGCATTCGCTCAAAATGGGGGCAGGTAGGCAGTTCAACGGTTAACAGTAATCTCGTTAACGGAATTAAGAGCTACTTTACCGCAAGCACTTCAACTTCTACTATACCCACCGGAGACTGCTACTTTGTTGCCAATGCGAACAGCAAAGTGGTATGTGCTGACAATACAGGCAATGACCCGTTGATTGCTAACCGCACTGCAAATGGCGGAGCCTGGGAGACTTTTAACATTGTTGCAAACAGTGACGGAACTTATTCCTTCCTCTCAAGAGCAAATAATAAGTATGTGTGCGCAGTTATAGATGAAAATAGTCAGCTGCTTGCCAGAAGTGCATCCATAAGCACCTGGGAGAAATTCTATATAACAAAGACCTCAAGCGGCACATATAATATCAAAGCCTATGCCAATAACCTCTATGTTATGGCTGACCTAAATAACAATGGTGTGCTAAGAGCTGTAACGGCAACACCAAGTACCTGGGAGTCTTTTAATATCTTAAAATAACAAAATAACAGATATTTATAGGTGGAAATAGGCTGAAAAACAAAAGACGTTTTTCAACTACGGATTCAGGAATATTCAATCAAAGATTGGATATTCACGAAAGGAGTTAAAATGAGAGGCATCTGCGGCTGTATAAAAGCTGCAGATGCCTCTCATTTTCACCATATATGGCAAATACCGTCATAAAAATATTGTGAAATAGCCTTGCATTTAATGCTTACCCATCTTACAATAGTAATGTATGCAGGAAGTAATAATTGGAAATTATAGTATATCAATAGAAAGGAGCAGGTTATATGGAATTTAAACATGGAACAAACCGTATTTATCTGGAAGACGGAATGGGAAAAACGATTGCTGAAGTTACATTTCCTGATATTAATGAGAATTCAGTGGAGATTAATCATACCTTTGTGGATGACTCCTTAAGAGGACAAGGCATTGCAGGAAAGCTGATGGAAGAACTGACAAAGAGGCTTCGTTCTGAGGGTAAGACAGCAGTACTTACCTGTTCCTATGCAATAAGCTGGTTTGAAAAGAATAGTGAGAATGCAGACCTGATAAGCAGGTAAGAACGGGATAGATGGCGTTGATTTGGAGGG
>JAEXGM010000021.1 GCA_023450835.1 Bacillota bacterium
ATCATTTGTATTTTACTTAATCTCTCTAGTTATTATAAACATCCTTCCAGATTACCAGTGTCAGTTTCCCCTGAACAGCAGAGGAGTATTCATCAATAGCCACACTAAAATCATAATTAGCTGCTAATTTCAGCTTTCCTATCAGTTCTCCCCTGCTCTTACCGATTCCGGTCTGGCCGAACTCTTCCGGCAGGCGGCTTAACGTAAGTCTGTCACTAGCTATGTAACCGGAATTATTGCTATCATTTTCATTACGCTTTATCTTAAGAAGAATTTCTTTTGAAGCTTTTTTTGTCCCGGATATCTGATAATCCGTCGTGAAACCTTTGATTTCCCGCGGCAGCAGCTCTTTTAGCTTTTCAGGGTTTGCCGTAAAGGTCCCGACTCCCAGATCCTCCTTATCCGTTACAAGCCGCCAGTAAATCGGATCATCTGACAATGTCAGATTTACGCTGCCAGCCCCCGGTGTTACTGCCGTGCTTTGCCCGTCAGGAGAACTTACATGAAAGGTTAAGGATATTTCTCCTCCTTCTGCCAGCTTTGTCAGGGATATTTCATCGGTACCGTCCACTGAAAGAAGTTTATCTGTTGTTTGAAAATAAGCATACATTTCTTCCCCATCGAACCGGATTACCGGAGCTTCTCCGTCCTTTTCAAAGGAAAGGCTGCCTTTATCTACTCTCTCCCCGTCTGCAAATGCCACAGGGTTACCGGTACCTCCGCCGGGTAAAAGCAACGGTACCAGAAAGAACAGAAGAAAGAGAAAAAGGAGCATAGACCTCTTTTTCCAATGTGCCATACTTACCTCTATTCTGCCGCTTGCAGCGGCATAAATCCAAACAATCACAACACGGAATGACTACCATATTATTACATTTGTATTATATAGAAGTACGGCACGTTTTACAAGAAAAATGCCCTGTAACCGTTCGACGGCTCTCCTTATATAACAAGGAAAGTCTCCAGAAATCCTGCCCTTTATTAATAACCTAACATTTCTTTCTCTAAAACAACAGTGAAAGGTCCGTCATTTAACAGCTCGACTTTCATATCTGCTCCAAATTCACCTGCTTCCACACGTCCGTACTTTTCCTTGCAGCTCTTTAAAAAGTATTCATAAAGCTCCTTTGCTTCTTCCGGTCCTGCGGCATTTAAAAAGTTGGGCCTGTTGCCCTTTTTACAGTCTGCATATAAGGTAAATTGCGATATGGCCATGATATCTCCGTCAATATCGCTTAGTGACAGATTCGTCTTACCTTCTTCATCATCGAGTATCCGAAGTTTTAATATCTTATCCAGATATTTATCAACTATCTCTCTGGTATCTTCCTTTCCGATTCCTATGAGAAGAAGAAATCCTCTGCCTATTCTTGATTTTACTGTACCTTCTATGGTAACTGATGCATGTTTTACTCTCTGAATTACAACCTTCATAGGGGCTCCTCCACTTTGCCATCTATCTTACTTATTCTTACAATTTCCTTAAGACCCGGTGAATTATCTTTGAACAATATTGTTATCTTGTCCTTCCTATGCTATAATGCCTGTATTGCGATTGCTTGACAACTAAATAATTAAATGGAGGCCTTTTGATTGAAAAATCTAATCAATAAATACAAGCACGGCTGGGTCCTATCCTATTTTATCATCTATATGGTATGGTTCTCTTATCTGGAACGTACCGTTACGAAGAGCTACCACGTCATCCACATAAAGCTGGATGATATAATTCCTTTTAACGAGTGGTTTTTAATCCCTTATCTGCTGTGGTTTTTGTATATTTTAGCAACGGTTTCTTATTTCTTCCTGACTTCAAGGAGTGATTTTTACAGGCTTACGGCCTTTTTATTCATTGGTATGACCATATGCCTGATTATCTACACCTTATGGCCCAACGGTCAGGATTTAAGACCTAATCTGGATGCCTTGGGAAGAGATAATATTTTGATTCGTATTGTACGAGTTTTGTATGGCGCAGATACTGCTACCAATGTATGCCCCAGTATCCATGTATTTAATTCTATCGGCGCTACTATCGCTATTATCAGAAGCGAAAAACTAAAGAAGTACACATGGCTGAAAGCCGGCTCTGTTATTTTAACTGTTTTAATCAGCCTGTCCACGGTATTCTTAAAACAACACTCTGTCTTTGATGTCTTTATGGGTATTCTGCTGGCATGTGTTATGTACCTGGTAGTCTATGTATGGATAGCAGGCAGACAGACTGCCAAAGCCAAAGAAAAAGAGATTTACGCAAAGGTATAATTTATCTGTAAGAATATATTATCTATTATAAAAATCTATGGGTTCGCTTTAAGTGAACCCATAGATTTTTCTTGATATACGATATCCTACTTCTACAATTTTTCTTCCGGCCTTTCCGGGCAGTGTCATGGACCTGCCAAGGACTTTATTATGAATTCTATGATAGAGCCTTCTGTTGTTTTTCTCAAGATATTCCCATAGCTCTTTTTTCTTGGCAAGGCTCTCAGCCGTATTTTCTTTGATAAGGAAAACCGAAGAAACTGCCATCATCATGGTCAGATACTTTACCATATAATTCTTAAGCTTACGGTTCTTTATTGCCATAATATCTTTATAGTCAATCATTATCTTGGTGATACGAATCTGCTGATCGATTCTTTTTATCATATTCTTTTCATTTACCGACTGGTCATCACGGCCTATGAAATAGCGGTATAAATTCACATCCAGATAATACAGGGTCTTTACATAGGGCAGAGGCTGATACACAAAAATATTATCCACATAAAAGGTGTGGCTTGGAAGCTTCAATCCACAATCCTTTAACAGCTTGGTGCGGTATATGGCGGCATGCATAATAATCTGCTGGCTTTGCTTAAAGAACATGATATCATTCCAGGTAAATATCTTCTCCTGGGGGAGGGCCGTCTTATAATCCATTACTTTATGTTTATTGATACTTGGTTTTTCATAGACATAATTGGCAATAAATAAATCCACCATCTTACCGTCTGTTACAAGACTTCTCAGAGTTGCCAAAACCTTTGCCAGAGCAGCTTCATTCACCCAGTCATCACTGTCGACCACTTTAAAATACAAGCCGGTCGCCGCCGCAAGTCCCGTGTTCACTGCTTCACCGTGTCCTCCGTTCTCCTGATGGATAGCTTTGATAATATTCGGATAGCGCTTGGCATAATCATCGGCAATGGCGGCAGTATTATCTTTTGAGCCGTCATTTACTATAATAATCTCCATCTCGTCTTTTCCGGTCAGCAATGTCTTAATAGCGTGCTCCATATATTCCTGGGAATTATAGCATGGAATCGCAACACTTAGCAATTTCATAATTGTACCCATCACCTATTGCAGGATTCCAACAGGAAAGCTGCAATACTGCCACAATAAAATCATGTGAAACAAGTTCACAGAGTGAAAGAAGATCCTGTGGCATCCTTTCGTATCTATATTTTCTTCCACTCCCTATATTTGTTCTCAAATTTTGGTATTCCTATACCTATTATATAGAGTTTATCCAAAACATCAATCAGGAAAGTCAATGTTAATATATATTTAAGTATTCCTTCATAAATATCATCAGCTTTCAGGCAGATAGGTAAAAAACAGATTGCCTGCATTTTCAAACATAGTGCCTGCATCATTTAAACCTATCTTCATGGTCTTTCCAAGTTCCGGGTCAATAACCGTTATATTATACATATCATAGCCGACTATCAGTACTGCTTTTCCCTTGCTCTTTACTCCGATGACAGGCTGGTTCTTGTTCAAATAATAAAGCACCTGGTCTAACGTAGTACCTGATATATTCAGATAAGAGTCGGCAAACTTTTCTTTCAGCATCGCTGCAAGGCTGCTGCCTTCCTTGGGGTAGGTATCCTCATATCCCTTTTTATAACTGCTTAACATGGAAACGCATGCCCTTAGGCTGTCACCGCTTCCGTAAACAGGCTGGATACCGGACACATTAACCTGTGCATTTCGGATACCCCTCTCCCACACAATCTGCTGATGGTCATTCACAACAATACCTGCCAGATTATAGGCTGCTTCCACCGCTTCTCCCGCATTTTCATAAGAGCCTGCCACTTCTCCCATGGCGTAGACAATAAAGGCAGGCAGTGTAAGGATGGAATCTTTCAGTCTCAGGGTAGTATCTTCGGTTATAATGGTATTTTTAGTTTTAGAGAGCGAGGGCAGCTTATTCATTACAGAGTTGCCGGGCAGGGAAATGTAATATTCCGTCAAAGTCTTTTCCGTAACCCTCTGGTTAATGCGGAATGCCTTACTGCTTTCAGTTACCCTGTTTAGAATGTAATCATCTGCGGCTTCCTCGTAATCCCCTGCGTCATCTTTTTTCTCCCTCTTAAGGGTTATGATATTTCCGGCTACGGATGCACCTGTAATATAGTACCCGCTCTTTTTATATTCTTTCAATACATTTTTATCTTTATCGGATATTTCTATTTTGTAAAGCAGTGTCAGGGGCGTGCCGTCCGGTGAGAGCATGCTTGCATTCTTTTTAGCGTATCCATAAATAAGGTTGTTATCAATCTTTCCAAGAAGATTGATAACTTCACCCTCCGGTGCCTTAAAGCTGTCCTTTACGCCTGTTTCCAGGTCTAAGAGGGATATCTCCGTAACACTTCCTTTATTCTGGTTATTCTCCCATGCAATATAGTGCTGGTTCACATCCACGATATAATTTTCTTTTTTCACATCTTCCGCAATGACTGTCAGATTATTCGTAATAAGATTATAGGAATAAATCTTATTGTTCAGTATAAAGTAAAATACCTGCTGGTTGTTGACATAACTAAAGCCATCCAGCTCTTCCTTTAAAAGCTGGTAGGTAATATTCATGGGTATATACAAAAGCTCTTCAATACGGTTCTCTCCGCTGTAATAACGGTAGAATATCATACCAACGCAGCCTTCATAAGCTCCCCTGTTCATATAGCCGTAGACCATGAAGTCGATATTGCCGTCATCATCCATCTTAAGAAGCTGGATGTCATGTTCACTGTAAATATCCCTTATATAATCCGTATCATCCTGTCTGAAGGAAAATACTCTTGTCATCTTATTCTCTGTCTGATTGTAATACCATAATTCACCCATCCTTACAAAGGAGAGTTTGTTTTTCTTAGTGTCTGTTAAATATGAGATATCCGGATTCTGGGTTATACCAAGCTTAAACTCGCTTTTTGTAAGGCTGGTAAGCTTCAGATCAAAATAGGATTCCATTGTTCTGTCGTAATTTAGCAGATACATTCTGGTACTGGTATATCTGACCCGGTAGAATTCCTTTACCTGATAGAGCTCCTCACCGGATTCCGTCTTCGCTTTAACCGTATAATTCAGGTTAACCGATGCCGTATCGGAGTTAATTTCATCTATGGTCGGAATCACAGGTCCTACTATCTCAGGCTTTAAGCTGCCCCAGGTAATAAGTTCAAAGCTTGAATGGATGTCCACATGGGCCAGAGAAGTATTGCTCTCACTGCTGTCAGGCTCCAGATAAGCTATGATGTCTGAGGCTTTATTTTTATCCATAATGGAATCATGAAAGCTCATGATAAAATCCAGCTTCTCTGTCAGATAGGAATTATCAATTCTTTTAACCTGGGTATAGTAGTTCATCTTTCTGCTTTTACTGGTAACAAGAGTAAGCTTAACAGCATACTCTTTATTCACAGTAAGCTCCGGCTTAAACTTAATATGGGCAGTTTTATTATCGCCTTCCTTTTCCAGTGCATTGATTGTGCCGGAATCCAGAAGCCCCCCCTCTTTTGCATCTCTTAACTCATAGAGTACGCGCTTTACGTCATTTTCTTTTCCATCAATAACAATGTCAAAGCTTTGGTCAGAGGATAAAGGCGTAATGGCTTCTCTTACCAGATCGGCATCCAGATTGGTGCTGTAACCATGGAGAAGATTGCACTCCTTATTATCCTGCCTTATGGTAATGACAGGAAAAGAGGTTTCACCCATTGCTACGGTTCCCTGTGTCTGATTCACTTCTTCCTCTATATCCTTTGAAAAGTAGTAAAGGGCACCGCCGAATATAAATAATAATATAATAATTCGATAAACATGCTTTAGCATATGTCCACATCCTTACTAAGCAAATCATATAGCTTCGGTCTGACTCCTAAGAATTCTATCAGCTCCTCATATTCCCTGGAGCCCTTAATTCCAGCGGCACAGGGTTCAGCCGTGTGCTTCCTCTTTACGGCCCGAATTAATATATTCTTAGGTGTATGCTCCATATCAATAAATTCCAGAATCTGAGTCTTATAGCCTGCCGCCTCCAAAAGCTCTGCTCTTAATCCGTCCGTTGCCAGGGCTGCTATTCTTTCCTTTATTAATCCATATTGTAAAATAGGTTTTAAGATTTCGTTGTTTATCTGACGGTTCAATTCGTGCTGACAGCAAGGTACTGAGAGAATTACCTCAGCCCCCCATTTCACAGCCTTATACAATGCATAATCCGTGGCTGTATCGCAGGCATGCAGGGTCACTACCATGTCCACCTTATCAACCCCTTCATAGTCTGCTATATCTCCTACCAAAAAGGTCAGCCTGTCGTAACCATACTTATCTGCCAGAGCATTGCAGTCAGCAATTACATCCTTTTTCAAGTCAAGACCTATAATGCGCACCGCATAGCCTTTCACTATCTTTAGATAATAATACATGGCAAAGGTCAGATAGGACTTTCCGCACCCAAAGTCGAGTACGGTAATCTCCCGGTTCTTCTTAAGAGCAGGCAGAATATCCTCTATAAATTCCAGGAACCGGTTTATTTGACGGAACTTATCATACTTTTCCTTCACAACCTTGCCCTCCGGGGTTACCACTCCAAGGTCAAATAAAAAAGGGACAAAAGTACCCTCCTGTATGATGTATGTCTTCTCCCGGTTATGAGAGGTATTATTCCTCGAGCTTTTGTTTACGGATTGCAGCTCATCAGCTTCAATTGGCTGGAGCTTCTTCACCTTCAGGGTTTCCTTCCCCTTACTGCTAATCAACATGGTGACTTCCTTCTTTGTGCTTCTAAGAAGAAGCTGTTTCATTGACGTCCCCATCCACCGGTTCAGCAGCCCCATAAGTATATTTTTATCTACATTCTTATGAAACACCTGATTATTTCTATATTCACAGACCTGGTACAATTCTGCTTCCTTTATTGTAACCGGTCTGACTGTAATCTTTTTCGTTTCTTCTCCCTTTATCGGATTACTGATTATCATATCCGTAAAATCTATATTCAGATTTTCCTCTATAATAGATAAATTATAGTCTTCCATCTTTTCCTGACCTCTTTCATTCTGCTTGAACTCTTTTCGCACTTCGCAGACCCGCCTGCAAACTTACTGAATTAACACGGTCACTGGTGCTGCAACCATTGTATCATAATGGATAAAATATTCCTACTGTTTTTATTTTTTAGGTTAACGGTTGGAACGGGGCTGCATATATTAGTTACAAAATGATATTGCACATGATAGGAGGATCTAATGAAATATTCTCGTCCAGAATATTCACCTTCCAACAATCCTTATGGTAAATCCGGTATTCCTAATTATACTACGCAGCCGGTAAATTCTTTTGCAGCGGGTAAACAGCCTTTTGTCGACTCCATCTATTCAGACCTTTTAGGGACCAAATCCGCAGCGAATTTAAGCTATACCGGAATCTCTCCGTCAGATTTTGATAGAAGGGTAAACTCCATGCAGGATACTTTCACTACTCCCACTGTGGGTACATTACCGGGAAGTACCGCACCTGTTCAGCCTGGGACTACCTCCCCTTTTTCACCTGTATCTCCAACAACGCCCGCCGGAGGTTTTCCTTCATT
>JAEXGM010000047.1 GCA_023450835.1 Bacillota bacterium
ATACTGACCCAGGGGGAGCGGGATAAAGGAAGAGTACCCGGAGATAGTATCTACTGTTTGGATACGAAATACGGGAAAATTGGTGTTCCAATCTGCTATGAGATACATTTTCCGGAAGTAGCCAGGATTATGGCTTTAGAATCCCCTTTTATGCTGGTGAATTTAATAGGAACAGGAATGTATCATGAACGGCAGTATGACCAGTGGACGACCTTGGCGAAAGCCAGGGCAATTGAGAATGAGGTGTATGTACTTGGCTGCTCTCATTATGCAGGGGAGATTCCTCTGGCCTTTGCATATTCGCCTAAAGGTGAAGTGATAGTACAGAGTAAGAAGCAATATGGCAGTGTAAGCCTATATATTGATATAGAAGAGAGTTATGAACGGGAGCATCCATATTTTTTAGATCGTTTGCCGGAGCGTTTTTCTAAGATTTCTGAGTAGTATAATAAGACAAACCATATGCGGATGTAATAAAGAGTACATATTAATTACCTTCAAGCAGAATAAAGGAAAGAGGCTGTCTCAAAATATAAAAATTCAACAAGATATGGTTTACAGCCATTTGGTCAGAATCAATATTTTGATGAAAAATTCATTTTGCACAGCCTCTTATATATCCAGAGCGTTACAATTCAATACATTCTAAAATGTTTTTCAAAACCTCCTGACCGGGAGATGTGGTATTTGACAGTATTATAATTCCTGTTTTGCTCTCCGGGTGCAGCCTTTCTCTGGCGGAGATTCCAGGCATTCCGCCGTTGTGTCCCAGCCATTGGTCAAATTTCTGAAAGCCAAAACCGAATCTGTTTTGAAAGAGGTGAAAGCATTGGTCCCAGCTTTCAGGACGTAACAGCTTGCGGTTTAAAATTGCAGAACACCAGCATTCCATATCTTTTATATTTGAGATAACTCCGCTGTCCCCGCTGACCAGGGCATACTTCCCGCAGACAAGTATATTTCCGCCGGCATCTCGGATATAAGCTTTTGCATCGGCTTTTAAGCCATCGGTATGAGAATCCTCCATACCTAAAACTTTAAAGATATTAGCTGACAGATATTCGCCGCAGGGCATATCCATGATTCGTTCTATAATGTCAGAAAGAAAATGATAGTTGGTATTGGAATAAGCAGTTCCTTCGCCGGGTGCAAAATGCAGAGGTCTATCATTGACCAATTCCAGGCATTCCTCCAAACTATAAGCCCGTGCCAGAGAAGAGACAAATTTATTTACCTCAAAGGGGGAAGTCAGTTCCCGTCCAAGTTCTTTCTCACGCTGCTTTATCGCATCCGGTAATAGAATTTCGGCGGTATAATCCATTATACCGGACGAATGGTTTAACAAGTGTCTTATGGTAACAAGTTTGGCATAACTATAGTCCGGAATAAACTTATCAATTGTGGTATCCGGTTGCAGTTTGCCCTGCTCAACAAGCAGCATAATACCTGCGGCAGTGATCTGTTTGGATAATGATGCAATGGGCATTGTTGTCCTGTCGGTAAAAGGGACATGGTTCTCATAATCGGCCCAGCCGGAGGTCTGATGGTATATAGTTATTCCATCCCTCATGATATGTACGGAACCGCTGAATTGGGCATCTGCTAGAATTTTATCAATGAGAGGGTGCAAGTCTGATTTAAATCTGATATGTTTTTTTGCTTCTTCCAATGTAATATCCTCCAATAATTACTGTATATTATTTTATACATGTTAATTATTAAGAATAAAATTATACTGGTTTTTATCAAACCAACCACCACCTCTGTTTTTAGGATTATTAGAGAGCATTATAACTGTGAATTCCTATACTGTCAATATCATCCAGCCGAGGCGATAGAATAAGTGCTGCCGTTTTAGTAAAATTCACAGCAATGAATGAGAAAACAGATAGAACCAGAAATCATCACCCCTGCTAAAGATATCATGTAGTTAACAAAAAGAACTGCCGCATAACTTTAATGGCAGTAAAAGTTACGCAGCAGTTCTTAAAGGAGGGTATATATTTTATATTTTATTGTTCTTCCCAGTATTTTTTACAGCTGTTGCTGTTCATTACATAGGTCAGAAAACGAATAGCTGATTTTCTAAGTTCGCTTAACGTTACGCGTCCTTCCTGAAAACCGGAAAGTACTTGTTCGATTACCGGAGGTCCGCCCGGCATAACGACATCATTTCCGGCGGCTACGGCATCTGCACCGTCAACTACGATATCCATGTCACCCCAATCGGTTACGACAATTCCTTCATAGCCCCATTCCTCTCTTAGAATACCTTCACAGAGGTCAGAGTTACCGGCAGCAAATATACCGTTGATCTTATTAAAGGAGGTCATAAGAGTAGAGACCTTGCTGTTTTTAATAACCATCTCAAAAGGCTTTAAATACAATTCTCTGGCAGTTCGTTCCTCCACTATGGAATCCAGTGCATCAAAGGAATTCTTGGTACTGCCTCTGCGGTAGGTCTCCTGTTCATTGAGGGCAAAATGTTTCGGACAGGTGGTTATTCCGACTTCTTCTGCACCAAGTGTAATAGAGAGACCACAGTAACCGGTATGTCTCGGATCTTCGGAATAATACTCAAAATTACGGCCGCCAATAGGGTTTCTCTGCAGATTTATTCCCGGTGCCAGCCAGCTGTCTACGTCAAGATGGGATGCTTCTTCCGCACAGGCGGTACCAAATTCTTTTAACAGGTCCATATTAAAGGTGCAGGCCATAGATATACCGGTAGGCCAGGCTGTCATCTGAACGCCGGCGGGACCATCTTTGTAGAATACAGAAGGAATATCATACTTTGTAAGAGCAGGAGAAATATACCCTGCAAAACCTGTAGGATGAGTGGACACGGCAATATCCGTGCCATCGCTGTATTGAATGGTGGAAGCGTATTTACCGCCCATACCGCCAAAGGGAAGCCCCGGGCCATAACCATTTAACAATACGGCCAGTTCTTCCGGAGTCATTTCTTCAACCAGTTCTTCCAGGGTGCAATTACCGTCTCTTACGTCCTTCAAAGTAAAGGAAGTCACAGAAATTGACTTATGAGTCTCTTTTCCTGAAAGAGATGAGGATTGGGAGGAAGCCCTGGCTGTCGTCTTATCACTATAAATGAAATCCTTTTGCTGCAGCGTTAACAGGCATGGCGAATCCTGTTTCTCAGTCTCCTCTGCCCTGTAGGAGTAGGGAGCTGCACCTTTTTGGCTTAAAAATGCAAGTTTGCCTTTATTGGCAGAGTTAAGTGAGAGCCTGTTACTGTAGCTGGCGGTAATAATAGTTTCTTCCGCCTGTATTTTGCCGATAATCTTCGTGTTTCTGGAAGAGTTACCAAGTCTTAAGAAGTATTGGCCGTTTTCTATAATATAAGAAGCCGATGCTTCATCGTAGCTTGCCAATTCCTTTAAAGGAAAGCTAAGAGTAAGTTCTTCTGTCTCACCAGGAGCAAGTTCTTTCGTCTTGGCATAGGTAAGCAGTTCCTGATAAGGCTTTTCTAAACGGTTAGAAGGAGCGCTTACATAGAGCTGAACGACTTCTTTACCGGAATAAAGAGTACTCTCGTTGATGACCTTAGCAGTTATCTGCAGATTTTCGCCTTCCCTGCAGGCATAAGTATATGTTATGTGAAAGCTGGCGTAAGATAAACCATAACCGAAGGGATACATCACCGGTGCATTAAAGGTATCAAAATAACGGTAGCCCATGTAGATGCCTTCTTTGTATAGCGCGACAGGTCTTTTGGTAAAATCTGCGGGCTTTGCATCACCCGGGTTTTTGTTATCTTCAGCAGATAAGCCGAAATCTTCGTATGTTAAAATGGTATCCGGTCTGTCCTTATCTGTAAAGAAGAGTTCCGAAGAGGGATAATCTTCATAAGAATAGCCCATAGTGGAAGGCAGTTTTCCGCTGGGAACAGACTTTCCGGTGATAATGTCGGCAAGAGCGGCAGCACCCTGTTCTCCGGCAGTGCCTAAAAACAGAATGGAACGGATGGAAGGATAGGACTGTATCAAGCTTAAATCGACAAAACCGTTTATATTTAACACCACTGCAACATTTTCAAAATGAGTTGCTATTTTTTGAAGCAGGTCTTTTTCCGAAGCGGTAAGGTAATAATCATCTTGCACACGACGGTCACATTCTTCGCCGCCGGAAGCACGTCCCAGTATGAAAAAAGCAGTATGAGCGGAAGGTATACCGGCAAGTACTTCCTCCGGGACAGAGAATTCCTCTGCGGGAGCTTTGTATTTACCAAAAATCTCGTAAATCAGTCCGCTGTTAAGAAGCTCCTTGAATTTATTACGTTCTTCCTCCGGGTCAGGAGCATTCTTTCTTTCATTATCCAGAGCATTTTTATAGAAAGCTTCCAGAGCCGGGTCTAAGGCCAGACCCGCTTTTCTAAACTCCTCTGTAATAAGTGTAGTTTCATCGGAAGCAGTAGCACCGGAACCGCTGCCGCCTATCAGTGTATCAAGCTGTGCACGCCCAAAGATTGCAATGGGC
>JAEXGM010000159.1 GCA_023450835.1 Bacillota bacterium
AATCTTCTGACTCTATTTAATAATAAAAGTGTCAAAGTAAAAATTATATATGTATATATACTGTGTGTTCTGGTTCCCACTATAGTGACCAATGTGCTCGTACTGGGAAGCAGTATAAGGTTATCGGCACGGGAAAGAAATACTAATATTAATAACATAGCGGATTCCGTCAGTCATGATATAGTTAAAGCTCTGGAAAGTGCCGTATACATCACTGTTGATTTATACACCAGTATTTCTATCAATGATTTCCTGGACAGACAGTATGAAACCGATGGGGATTATTATGATAAATACAGCGCAGTTTTTAATAATTATGTATTTTATGCCAGTTCGAAACATCTCATCAGTGATATTACATTTTTCTCGGACAATCCGACTATGATAAACGGAGGAAAATATTACCGGATTGACTCCGTACAGAAGGAAGACTGGTATCAGGCATTCTATCAGGCGGGTACAGAGCTTTTTGTATATCCCTATTACCAGGATAAAAAGAATATTAATAACAAGAAACGCATGCTATCTGTTATCAGAAAACTGAATTATCTGGGAATTAAGGAAAAGGAAAAGCTGGTCAAACTGGATTTGAACTATGCACAGATGAATGAATCGGTAAACAGTTCAGCCTTTGATACGACAGTTTATGTATGTAACGGGGATCGTATTATATTCTCTAATGACAGGAAAGAAGAGGGAATAAACAAAAATTTCTTAGATATTTCCATGATAAAAGAAAAGAATGTTCAGGCTTGCCGTGATTTTACCGCATACGGAAGTGACTGGAAAGTATACGTGACCGGCTACAAGTCCAATTTCATGGGAGATCTAAAGCATACCCTGCTCTTAATGTCGGTGCTTTTTCTGGCAGATGCTCTGATACCTGCTATTATGCTGGCCCTGTTCAGTAACTCTATTACAAGAAGAATATTGCTGTTAGGGGAATATTTTGAAAAAATCAGAAATGATAAATTTGAGCTTATAGAGTCGGAAGAGGGAAAAGATGAAGTCGGAATCCTTCTGGAGAATTATAATCACATGACCTTACGTATGAAGACATTCATAGAGAATGAGTTAAAAAGCAGGCTGCAGCAGCAAGAACTTATTATGGCAAGGCAGCAGGCGGAGCTTCTGGCACTTTCCAGCCAGATTAACCCCCATTTCCTGTTTAATATACTGGAAAGTATCCGGATGCGCAGCGTATTAAAGGGGGAGGAGGAGACGGCAAAGACCATCGAAAGCCTTGCTAAGCTGATGCGAAAGAGTGCCGACTGGGGAACGGATTACATCACTCTTGAGCAGGAAGCCGGATTTATGATAGATTATCTGGAACTGCAGAAATACCGCTATGGTGAAGAGTTCCGCTACAAGATAAAAATACAGGAAAAGTTTTATAGCTTTCAAATACCAAGCCTTGTACTGGTCACCTTTGTGGAAAATGCCTGTGTCCACGGATTTAACAGGACAGGGCACAATGGCTCCATATTTGTATCGGTTTATCAGAAGGAAGAATATCTGTATCTGGAAATAGAAGATACCGGTGTAGGTATGGACAAGGGGCAGGTTGATAAGCTGGAAAAGGATCTGAATGAAGGGGATATCGGGGAATTACAGAAATCCAGCAGCCTTGGCATGCTCAATGCCAGTATCAGACTGCGGAAGTTCTGCGGAAAGGATACAAGGGTTTTCATTGAAAGTGAGCCGGGAGAGGGAACCTGCATTGTAATCAGGATACCTTTAGCGGAAGATTCGGTTTAAGCGAGGGTAGATAGTTATGAATGAAGAGAAGGATGTGTTACTAAAGGTATTACTGGTGGATGATGAGCCCTTTATACGGAAGGGACTGGCAGCGTTGATTGACTGGGAAGCAGAGGGGTATGTTATCTCAGGAGAAGCACAAAATGGAAAAGAGGCGGTTCTAAGGCTTTCAGAGGAGGACTGCCAGCTTGTTATTTCAGATATCAGAATGCCGGATATGACAGGAATTGAGCTGGTGGAGCATGTGAAGACCAGGGGAATAACCGAAGCAAAATTCGTTTTTTTAAGTGGGTTTTATGATTTTCAATATGCAAAGTCTGCCATACTTTACGGCTGCAGCGATTACGTCCTAAAGCCTATACAAAAGGAAGAATTGCTCTGCATATTGCGGAGAATACAAAAAAATATCAGAGAGGAGGCAGGCGGCAGAAGGGATAAGAACATCTATGAGAAAGCTTTCCTTGACCGGAATCTTCTGGCGTTGCTCTGGGGAAAATATGATGAAATCAATGTAGCACATGTAAAAGAAAAACTTGAGTTACATGGCAGGATTAAGTATATACATTTTGAAATCAGCCGGGGGGATGAAAGATTTGCCGCTCTCACGGAAGAAAAAAAGAGGGAACAGCACCGCCAGTTATACAATTCCGCAGTTTTGCTGTTTAAAAGGCTTTCCAATCATATAATATTCGGAGTCACCAAGCAGGGAGAATGCTATGATATCGGGGTGATTTATTCGGAATTAATGGCAGAGAAGAAAAATATAACCAATGAGAAATGGCTTGAATGGATTCTAAAAGAGCTGCGGGAACGTACGGGATTTGAAATCACAGCCTATTCAGGAAACTGGGTAAGCAAGGTAGAGGATATTGCCTGTTCTTACAGGGAAGCCGCCATGGCAAGGTCTTTTCGCTTCTACCGGAATCCGGGAAAAGAACTCTATTATGATTCTGCTAAAAAAGGAAGCCGG
Source organism: Bacillota bacterium (assembly GCA_023450835.1). GTDB lineage: Bacteria > Bacillota > Clostridia > Lachnospirales > Lachnospiraceae > Anaerocolumna. The sequence continues at coordinate 2,729 of JAEXGM010000159.1, forward strand.
AATAAGAGTATGCAGGAAGAGTATTTCAGGAAAGAGCTGGACGGGTTAATCCATGGAATTGAGATGGGAGATAAGGAGTTTATCAGGGAAAATGCCGGGAAGCTTTATCGGAAGATGATGGATAAGGGAATGGATTCAAAGCTTATAGGAATGAATATACAATATTATGTGTACCGGCTCTTAGGCCTTGCATATGAAATTGAAAATGATATTAACCAGGAAGAGGTAATGCGGTATATACAGGAGGAAGCTTTTGACTCCGGAATGCCTTGGATAAATGAAATGAAGTTCCGGAAATTTGCGGAGGATTACTCCGATTATCTGCTGCAGCTGCGGCAAACCTCGGCAAAGGGAATTATGAATCAGATTGAGGCTGAAATTGAGTCGAACTATGCGGATAACCTAAGCTTAAAATCCCTGGGAGAGAAGTACTATCTGAACAGTGTATACCTGGGACAGATTTTCAAAAAAAGCTATGGCTGCTGTTTTAAGGAGTATATCAATGGGGTGCGAATGCGAAAGGCAGCCCAGATGCTTCTGCGTACGGAAGAAAAAGTATATGAAATTGCTGAAAAAGTGGGCTATAGGAACATGGAATATTTTATTAATAAGTTCGAAAGCATTTATGGAGTCACACCTGCAAGATTCCGAAAAAGAAACTGTGAGTTGGAGCAGTTTCCTAAGTGATGATAAGGGGAGAAGCAAATTGCACAAATCATTGTATAATTATGATTGAAAACTATACATATATACTTTGTAATGGTTTTGTATATACTTTGTATGATTTCTGCTTTGTGCAATTATGCTAAAATAAGGTATCACTTAGGTGAAACAAATAAAGGGAGGCTATTATGAAAAAGCAATTCATTGCAGGTCTGATGTGTATTGCTATGGTATCACTCTTATTCGCAGGCTGCGGAAAGAGCGGTTCCAAAGACAGTAAAGACACCTCAGCCACAAACAGCATGACAACGGAAGGTGCATCTGACGGGGATACTTCAGCACCAAAGCAAATTAAGGAGTTTACGGCTTTTTTCGACAGGCAGGGTTCGGAGATTAACAAGGACAATGAAATTCAACAAATCATTGCAGAAAAAATTGGGGCCAAATGCAAAGAAACCTGGTTGACCGGACAGACTGCCGAGGAAGCAGTAGGAATGCTGATTGCCAGCGGGGAGTACCCGGATTTTATTGACTGGACGCCGGAGCTGCAGGATGCAGACGCTCTGGTACCCATTGACGAGTACCTGGATAAATACCCTAATATCAAGAATTTTTGGAGTGATGTGCAGTGGAACTCCTTAAAACAGGAGGACGGCCATATCTATTCTATTCCACAGTTCGGGAAAATTAACCAGAAGTCTATGGATACCCAGCAAAGCGGAGAAGCCTTCTGGATTCAGACAAGAGTTCTCAAGTGGGCGAATTATCCGAAGATTGAGACCCTGGATGAGTTATTCCAGCTGTTAGAAGACTACTCCAAGGCAAATCCTACCATGACAGACGGTTCATCCGTTATTCCCTTTGAAATCCTGGATTATGACTGGTATTATTTCTGCCTTGAGAATCCTCCGCAGTTCCTGGACGGATGGCCAAACAACGGACGCTGTATCGTAGATCCGGAGACTTATCTGGTAAAGGATTATAATACTACGGATACTGCTAAGAAATATTTTCAGAAGCTGAATGAAGAATATAACAAAGGGATTATTGATCCGGAGTTCATGACCATGAACCATGACCAGTTCCTGGAGAAGGTAGCTTCCGGACGTGTTCTTAGTATGGTAGAGCAGCACTGGGACTTCGGCACGGCAGAGGACTCCATCAAATCCCAGAAGTTAGATGGCTGTACCTATGTACCCCTTGGTATCACTATCGAAAAAGGTATGCACGAAATGTACTATACAACCGGTGAGTCCACTGTTCTTTCCGGCGGTTTAAGTATTACAAAAAGCTGTAAGGATGTGGAAGGTGCTCTGCAGTTTGTAAATGACCTGCTGGACCCGGAAATTGTAACTCTGCGCAGCTGGGGCGTAAAGGATGCGGATTACACTGTGGGCTCCGACGGACTGTTTAGCAGAACCCAGGAAATGAGAGACAACGCTGTGAATGCGGAATATAAGGCTTCTCATATTTGCAGCTACAGCTATTTCCCTAACTACGGCGGTATGAATCCTGACGGAATTAATGCGGCCACACCGGATACACAACCCAATGAATTCTTTGAAAGTCTAAGACCGGAGGTACAGGAATGCCTGACGGCTTATGGGGCCAAGACCTATGTAGGTATGCTGGATTACAATGAAATTGACTGTATGAAGGAGCCCTGGTATCCTATTTATTCCTTTGTAGGGGAGATGACTACGGCTACTCCCGGAGGTCTTGCATGGGAGAAGATGGATCAGGTGAAGAAAGAACAGCTTCCGCAAGTGGTAATTTCTAAGAATTTTGACGAAGCCTGGGATAGTTACCAGAAGGCATATAATAAGGCAAAACCGGAGGATTTCCTGAAAGAGGTTCAGGAAGCAGTTTACCATAGAATTGAGCTGGTTACCGGCAAAAATGTAAGACCTCAGTAATTGGCTGATAAGAAGCCGGCAGGCGGCCGCTGATTTTTATCAGCCGCCTGCTTATAATTCAGGTTACTTAAAGCAACCTGTCTGTAAGTATTTTGTATATAATAACTTGCCTATAGGCAGATTGCTTCATAAAAAAGAAAGAATGGTATGGTCTATGGCTTTCGTGAAACATGAGAAAACGGAAAGGGCAGGAATGAAAAAATCCGGTATTACCTGGAAAAAGATTGTAAGACAAAAGGAACTTATTTTTCTTACCATTCCATTTATGGTATATATCCTGATTTTTAATTATGTGCCCATAGTGGGCTGGTTGATGGCTTTTCAAAATTATAAACCCCAGGACGGTTTTTTTGGCTCCGAGTTTGTCGGAATGAAATGGTTTAAATTTTTATTTGTGGATAACCCGGATTTTATACGGACTATCCGGAATACCCTCGCCATGGGTGTAATAAATCTGGTGTTAAGCTTTGTTTTTGCCATAGGGTTCGCTTTGGTATTAAATGAGGTGGTTCATAAAACACCGAAGAAATTTGTGCAGACAGTATCCTATCTTCCGCATTTTTTATCTATGATCATTGTATGTGGTATTTTGCAGGATGCCTTGTCAACGGATCATGGAATCATAAATGATTTTCTGATAAACCTGCATCTGTTAAAACAACCGGTTAACTTTTTTACTCATAAGGATTATTTCTGGTGGATTGTAGGTTTTGCTAACGTATGGAAAGAAACTGGATGGAACAGTATTATATATCTTGCTGCGATTACCGCGATTAATCCTGATCTTTACGAAGCGGCATCTATTGACGGAGCAGGGAGGCTTCGAAAAATGTTACATATCACCTTGCCGGGCATTAAGCCTACAATTTTTATTCTGCTGCTGATTAATATCGGCGGTGTTTTGAATGCAGGCTTTGAGATACAGTATTTGCTGTCAAACGGTCTGGTACAGAGTGTGTCACAGACCATTGATATTTACGTGCTGAAATTTGGTATCAGCCAATGCAATTATTCACTTGGAACGGCGGCGGGAATTTTTAAGAGTGTGGTAAGCATTATCCTGATTCTTCTGGCAAATACCGCAGCAAAGGCAGCCGGAGAAGAAAGACTTTTTTAAGGAGGGAAGGATAATGAGTGCCAACGAAGCAATATATGCAAAAAATAAGAAAGGGCACCGGCTAAAGGATATCTTTTATTATTCTGTTATCGGACTGATTCTTACGGTATTCGTAATCATTACCATTTATCCGATTATCAATACGCTGGCAATATCCTTTAATGAGGCAATGGACAGCTTAAGAGGTGGTATCTATATTCTGCCACGTAAATGGACCTTGAATAATTATATCACCGTATTGCATAAGGACAGTATGGTAACCGGACTGACAGTTTCTGTGTTGAGAACTGTCATAGGCACGGTGATGCAGCTTTCCGTAACCGCTTTGCTTGCTTTTGTAGTAAGCCGCAGGGATTATGTGTTTGCTAAGCCGGTCAATATTATTTATGTTCTGACCATGTATGTAAACGGCGGGCTGATACCGGGCTTCCTGTTGAATAAAACCTTAGGCTTTACGAACAGCTTCTGGGTGTATATCATCCCCGGAATGGTAAGTGCTTTTAATATGCTGGTAATCCGTACCTATATGAACGGGCTGCCGGACAGTCTGGAGGAATCCGCCCAGATTGACGGCGCAGGGTACTTTAAAATCTTTCTGAAGATTATCGTACCCTTGTGCAAGCCGGTATTTGCAACGGTCGCACTGTTTATTGCGGTAGGCCAGTGGAACTCCTGGTTTGATACCATGCTCTACAACAGAATGGCGGATAACCTGACTACTCTGCA
>JAEXGM010000179.1 GCA_023450835.1 Bacillota bacterium
GGACCATCGTCAGCTGTTCTATCAGATATCTGGCAGCATTGGAGAGAGGGATATTTTCGTTATAAGCAGCTACCAGCCTTCGGGAAGGAAGGGTTTCTTTCAAGGCAATAGGAGTTAATCGGCTGAAAGAATCTTTTCCGCAGCAAAAATCAGGAATAAATGCGATACCAAGACCAATCTTAGCCAGGTCAATCAGTAAATCATTACTGCTTAATTCCACTGCCGGTACCAAATCGAGAGAATGCTGTAAAAACAGAGTGTGAAGGAATTCACTGGTAGTAGAGTGCTTTGTTAACATTAAGATGGGATAGGTAAGCAGTTCTTCCAGTGATAAAGGTTCTTCCTTTACATCAAAAAAATCTTTATTTACAATAAAAATATCATTGAATTCCAGAACTGTCTCAATGTGCATACTGTTAATCAGAGAAGAATTGGGCGAATTGGTAACAATAATGTCCACCTCATTGTTCTCTAACATCTTGGCACATTGAAAAGAGGTGCCATTAGTTACTTTGATGTGTATTTTGGGATATTTCCGGTGAAAATCTTCCAGAAACGGAACCAGATAGTAGCGGCATATGGTATCGCTGGCACCCAGACGGAGCTGGCTCTCTCCCAAAGAAGAGGCTTCTAAGAGCTGATTCTCGCCCCTGCTGATAAGATTGATGGCCGGTTCTATATGTTTAAAGAGCAGTTCACCTTCCTTGGTTAAGGAAACCTTTTTAGTGCTCCTGAGAAACAGCGTCTGATTTAAGTTCCCCTCCAGTACTTTAATGGACTGGCTTACGGCGGACTGGGAAATATAGAGAGAAGCAGCGGCCTCGGAAAAGCTTAATGTTTTAGCTACATAATAAAATACTTTATATAGCTCATAATTGATATCCATGTAATACCTCCCTGAAAACTATTTGGCCGGAATTATCTCCAGCCAGTAACCATCCGGATCATTGATAAAATAAATACCCATGCCGGGGTTCTCAAAACAGATACAGCCCATTTCTTTATGCTTTTTATAAGCAGTATCATAGTCGTCGGTTACAAAAGCCAGATGAAATTCATTATCTCCCAGGTCATAAGGATGATCCCAGTCGCTGAGCCAGGTAAGTTCCAGCAGATGGGCAGTTTCTTTATCACCGAGATAAACAATGACAAAACTGCCATCCTCCGGCTCAATACGTCTGGTTTCTATTAAACCTAAGGCCTCTTCATAAAATTTAATGGATTTGTTCAAATCCAGAACATTAATATTATTGTGTGCAAATTTGAATTTCATAGTAACTCCTTTCCTAAACGGTATTTTAAAAACTATGTTTTATTTCAAACGAACTCTTTTATAAATTCTTCAATTGAGTATTCGTTAATCGACAATTAAAAGACGGTTCATCTGATATACTTTTGTAATGTTAGTTAAAAGAGAAAGTTTGACCTTCTTCTGTAATTTCCATAATTCTATCTTTATAAGGAGCGGCCTCTTCAGAAGCTTTAAACCTTTCTATAATACTGTAGTCCATCCAGAAGTGCATGGGAAAAGCAAGAGCCGTCTCGGTATTTTTCATAAAGAAGTCAAATCCCATAGAGTAATACTCCTCTTGACGCGGATCTAATACCAGAAAAGCAACGTCAATTTTCCGTCCGCTTAGTTTTTCCATTTCATTTTTATAATTCTTTGTCATGTTCTGGTATTCGGCCTTGGTATCTTCCTTCCATACCCACCAGTTCAGATCACCGGCATGGTAAAGAGTATGTCCGTTCTCAGTTAATAAAAAAGCGACTCCTTTATCCGTTGAGCGAAATGTTTCAATGGTTAAAGAAGAGGATAAGGCAAGCGATTCATTTTTATCAATTGTAATAATATGGCTTTTAACTTTTTCATAGGCATCAGGACTTGTAAAAAAAGATTTTCGGACGTGGATATCCTTAGAAAGAATATAAGTTATCCGGGGATATTCATCCATTAATTTAAAAATATCCTGGCTGAAATGATCCTGATGGGAATGGCTGGAGAATACAAAAAGCGGTTTTTCTTTCGGAAAACTGGGGATATTACCTTTATAATAATCAAAAAGAAACACGTATTGCTCGGTTTCCACGCTGAAACAACTGTGGTGGATATATGTTATAAGCATAAGCACCTCCTGATTCTATCGATCAAAATACATTAATAATGATATTCTAACTCAAATACAAACATTTGTACAGACTCTGGAAGAAAATTGGCGGCTGTAAATTTGTGTAGATATTTAGTGAAAACACTTGAAAAAAAAGCAAATTATGTATATTATAAATATATATTATTTGCTTGGGAAGCAAATGATAAAAAACGGATTGTACTAATTTCATATCGTTGTTCGACAGTATTTACAGGGAGCTAGGGAGAAAAAGGGGTAAATAGATACGGTTGGAGGAGGATAAAATGATGGAAGTAAAGAGTAAGCTTTACAAGAGTAAGTATAGTAATCCGGTTATGGCAGGCGATAGTTCAAAGTTGAAGTATTTTTATATTGAAAAGAAAAGGCAAGAGTTACACAGACTGCTGAACTTCTATGGAGGTTCTGTAAATCACATAGAAATTTTGGAATTAGCGAGAGAATTTGACAATGCTTTAATAGAATTATATCAAAGTAAATAGTAGGAGGAATGCTTACTAAGCATTCCTCCTTAACCCTTGTTAACGGTAGAGTTTTTTTGATACAATTGAATCATTTGTCCCTTTATATAATCCCTCTGTTCATCGTTAAGGCGTCTGTAATAGAAAATAGCATTCCACTCATCTTTGTCTAATGCTTTCCCTGTATTATAGATTGTCCCTTCCTTAATGAGATCTTTTGGTTTATCCATACTGTCATTGAACAGATAGTCAACAGAAACATCAAAATAAGAAGCCAATTTTATAATAGTGTCAGGATCAGGGGTGCTTATATTTCTTTCATAATTAGACATAGTAGATTTACTGACCCCAAGGATTCCTGCCAGTTCATTTTGAGTCAGGGGTTTTGCCAGACGAAGGGTTTTGATCTTTTTACCGATATCCATAATGACCTCTTTCTTGAATATCCTTGTCTTGGATTGGACATTCTTTAATCGGTTGTTGAACGGTTTTTTAGGATTTCAACGTAACCTCTCCAATAAATACTAACATAAATATAAATTTTTAAAATAGGAATCTATTAATACTGGAATTATTCCAATAATATTTGACATATAGTTAAATAATGGTTATAATGGTAACATTAGAAAAATAGACAAGCCATATACTTTTAATAAAGCATAAGGCAGATAAGACTCTATTACCCCTCAATATAGTTGATACTGTTTTGTGCTTTATTAAAAATATATGGATAAATTACCAGGGAGTTCCTGTAATCCGTTTTCAAACTGGATCATATGTGGTATAATCATATTGTGTACAAGTTATAGAATACTTCACAAACAGTTTGTACATAATTCTACAGATTATAATAGAGAGGATGAAAGCATATGTTAAACCCGGAAGTATCAAAATTATTAAATGAACAGGTGAACAAAGAATTCTATTCAGCTTATCTTTATATGGATATGGCAAATTATTACGCAGACCAGAGCCTGAACGGATTCGAGCATTGGTTTATTGTTCAGATGCAGGAAGAAAGAGATCATGCCCTTTTATTCCGTCAGTATTTATTAAATAACGGTGAGCAGGTTGTTTTAACAGAGATTGCAGCACCGGAGAGCGGCTACAAAAGTTTCAGAGAGCCATTGACACAGGCCCTGGAGCACGAGCAATTTGTAACTGCTTCTATCAATACTATATATGAAGCAGCATACAAGAATAAGGATTTCCGCACCATGCAGTTCCTTGACTGGTTTATCAAAGAGCAAGGTGAGGAAGAGAAGAATGCCGATGACAATATCAAGAGATATGATTTGTTTGGCTCAGATCCGAAGGGATTGTATATGCTGGATAATGAATTAAAGGCAAGAGTGTATTCGGCACCTTCTTTGGTATTGGATTAGTGTGTTTAATAAATTAAAATAAAATAATATCTTATTATAAAAACCGGCCATTTGTATAAAAGCGAATGGTCGGTTTTTTTGAATGCAAATCTTAAATTAATAAGAGAATTTACAAGAAAACTATAATAAATTTTTATAAAAGAACTTATAAAACTAAAAATCAATTTACATAGTTGAAAAAAGTCGAAACTTGATGAATAGAAGATATTGACAGTTGATGTAAAAAATTATAAATTATAAAATGTTACCATATAATACAAAATCTGATAATTTATGGGGAGGGATTGAAAAGAAAAGCAAAAATCGGGATATATAATGTTGTAATCGGGAAAAATAGGGTAAAAACTGGGAGGTAAAGTGTGAACAGAAAAATAAGATTATATGGATTAATGCTGCTTATATTAAGTTTATTATTTTCAAGCAGCATTATTTCCTATGCCAAAAATGACGGCAACAAGGATAACAAAGGCAGTACAAAAAGAATCATTGTAAAGTATAAAGATAACAATCAAAATGTTGATAATAACATTAATGGGAAGAAAAGAGACGGAAAATTCAAAAAATACAGGCAACTAAATAAAAAGAGATTGTATTCTTTTGAAATAGATTTAAGTCAGATGGACTCCTATGTAAAGGATAAAGATATAGAACTGGTAGAAGAGGATACCGCTATCCAGATGTTCAGTGAATCGGTAGCTGATAATTCAGGTAATCTGTGTAAAGATTGCCATTGTAATGTCTGTGAACATTGCGGTACGGACGGCTGCAGTAATTGTACGGAAGAAAATTGTTCAGAATGTCTGGAAAACAACTGTCCGGATTGCAGCGGAGTAGATCAAAAACCGGAGGAGATAATTTATACACCACCTCAGATTGATCCTCTGCCTACTGATGAAAATGCTTCTTATAATTCGCTGGGAGATAAATTGAATTGGAATATCTTAAGAACAGGAGCAGATAAGCTTCAGGATATGAATGTCAAAGGGGATGGAATCAAGGTTGCGGTCTTTGATACCGGTATCAGCCTTGTCAATAGTGACCTGAAGGTTGCAGGAGGCATATCCTTTGTAGAAGGAGTTACCGGTTACGATGATGATAACGGACATGGTACAGCTATGGCTGGGATTATTGCTGCTAGTTTGGATGGTAAAGGACTTGCAGGTATGGCACCCAATGCACAATTGTATGCTGTTAAGGTCTTGGACAAGGACGGATATGGACGGTACAGCGGTATTATACAAGGAATTCAGTGGGCAATTGAGAACGATATGGATATTATTTCTTTAAGCCTTGGCGGGTTACAGTATTCCCAGATATTAAAGGATGCAATTGACCAGGCGGTAGGCAGTGGTATTCTGGTGGTTGCGGCTGCGGGTAATAATAACAGCGGACAGGTTATGTACCCTGGTGCATATTCGCAGGTAGTTTGTGTTGGAGCTACAAACAGTGATAATACCAAAGGAGTATATTCCAATTATGGAAGCCAGGTCGACATTTCCGCTCCGGGAAGCAATGTAGAGACAACAGGCTTAAACAATACCACTGCGGTAGTTACAGGAACCTCACCTGCAGCAGCTCATATTACCGGAGCAGCAGCTTTGTTATGGAGCCAGAACAAGACCCTTACCAATGGGCATATAAAGTATTTACTATACCATAATGCATATGACCTTGGTGATTATAGTTCCTTTGGACATGGTTTGTTAGATGTAAAAAAAGCATATGAAAATCTGCAGAATGGTTACTACGATATTTATGTCAGTGATGGAACAGAAGAAGGCCATTATGTAGAAGATGCGGTAGGCGAAGGCTGGGATGGTGTTGTATATGGCCAAGCCTGCAGCCATGTTTTTAATATAGTAGATCAGCAGGTAGCGGCAAGCTGTACCAATAGTGGGTTTATTGTTTTTAGATGCTCAAAATGCGGAGCTACTTCGAAACAGACAATTAGTGCTTTAGGGCATAATTATGTAAAGTCTAGTTCAGTGGCAGCAACTTGTACAAAAGACGGGTCTGTTACATATAAATGCAGCAGGTGTACGGCTTCTTACACAAATACATTATCTGCTACAGGGCATAGTTATAAAGTTACTTCTACAAAAGACGCAACATGTACAGAGGATGGCTATACTAAATATACTTGTAGTAATTGTTCCGGTACAAAAACTGAAACAATTCCAAAAACAGGACATACATTTAAAGAATATATGACATCAATGGCAAATTGTACAGAAGAGGGATATACGCTATATAAGTGTAGTAAATGTGGCGTAACAGAGAAGAGAAACATTATACCCAAAACACCGCATGATTATACATATAAGGTTACCACAGTAAATGCTACATGTACGACAGCAGGAAGCATAACAAGAAAGTGCTCATGCGGCGCATCTCAAACAGAGACAATCCCAGTATTAGGTCATAACATGTACTCTGTATATGAGGACTCAACTTGTACTGCCAGTGGTAGATCCGGGCAGCAATGCTCAAGGTGTTCATATAATACAATAGTATCGATTCCACCTAAAGGACATGCTTATTCCAGCTCAGTATCTTCGGCTCATACAAGTTCCGGACATTATTACAGGGATTACTGCAGCAGGTGCGGGGCGACATTCAGCTCCGGTTATACCACCCTGTCCACCTGCCTCTCCTGCACTACGCCACCATCCGTAAGTTTCTATAATATAAACGGAAATACGATACTATCGGAGAGTCAGACAAATTATATAATTCAGATTAGAGTAATTGACAATGAAAACGACAGCCTAACCTGTAATTATTACCTGGACGGAAGTTCTTCCTCCTCCGGTACGGTTACAGCCACGAATACCCAGGGAGGAACGGTTGTAAGCTTTCCAGCGGGAATTAATGCTTCGAGTTTGGCGGAAGGTAACCATACATTGCGGGCTACGGTCAAAGATGCAATTGCACCTTTAGGTGAAACCAGCATTACATTTAAGGTAGATAAAACCGTTCCGGCTATAAGCGGAGTTACAGTAGAACCGACCAGTTCCACCGTAAGGTTCACAGTAACAGCCACAGATGCAATATCAGGGCTGGCACCGACAGCTTATCGGTATACCATTGATGGAGCTGCGTCAGATTGGATTGCAGGTAATACCTTTACAAAATCAGATCTTATACCAAATACTACACATACATACAAGGCGGAAGTCAGGGATAATGTAGGGCATATTACCACAGCAAGCGGTAACTTTACTACAAAGCTTGATAAACCGATAGTTAATGTCACATCTCTACCTTGTGAAAGTTTCAGAGTAGTCATTAAGGATAGTAACCCTGCCGGTACTTTATATGCAGTACAGGTTGGAAGTGGTTATGCGAATGGGAATGGAGGATTTTCAGCAAGCCTGCTATGGATACAGCCAGTGTATGACAGCTCTTATGGTGGCAAGGTGGTTATAGTAAATGGCCTTCAATCTGGAATTCAATATACCATAGCAGTAACAGCCAAAAATACAGCAAGTACGGAAAACATTACAGCAAATAGCGTTATGGCAAATACAAGTCCCACCGGGCCAAAGAATCTGAAAGCTTCCGATATAACCAGTTCCACAATAAACTTAATGTGGAGTGCTGCAAACGGAGCAAGTACTTATGATATATGTCGTGAGACTTTATCAGCGGAGGGTACAGTCACGGCTACTAAAAATATAACAGGGGTCCTTGGAACCTTCTATCAGGATAAAGATGTATTGCCGGGCAGCAACTACCGTTATAAGCTTCGTTCGGTAGATCAGTATGGTAATTACGGTAGCTGGTCCACAGAATCAGTAACAGCAATTACGAAACCATTGCCACCGGCAAAAGTGAATGATCCCTCTCCGGAGATAAAGGGTTCTGAGCTTTCCATCACTTGGGATGCAGTCAGTAGTGCTGTTGGCTATGAGGCAGAGATAACCTGTGATGGGAAAGTTATAACAAAACGCACCAAGGAAACAAAGTTAACTTTTGATACAGGAAGTTTTAACAGCCAGTGCGATATCAGAATTCGTGCTTTTAATGTATGCAGTGAGGAAAATCAGGATGATACGGCACTCTGGAGCAATGAGGGTCCTTGGAGCTCTATTATCACAAGTTATACCTATGCAGAGATGCCGGCTTTAAAGGAAATAAAAGCAGAAGATATCACAGCAGATTCTATCAAAGTTATCTGGGACAGAGGCCATAATCCTCTCTCAGTGGAATATAAACTCATAGTTTTTGAGAATGGACAACCGGTAAAAGAAACTATTTATATGAATTCGACTGAATATCTGGTTACCGGACTAAAAGCAGACACCCAATACACCTTCAAGGTAAAAGCAAGAAACTTAAAACAAATCGAAACAGAATGGTCCAATGAAGTTCCCGCAAAGACTTTGGCAAATGTACCAAAGATTCCACAGAGGCTTCGAGCTACTGCGAAAGAGGAAGGCATTGTTCTTTCCTGGGATGCATCCGAAGGGGCACTAAGTTACAGAATTCTAAGAAATGGAACGATTTTAGCAGATAATTTATTGGAAACCACCTATGTGGATTCCAATTTAGTACTGGAAGAGAATTATACTTATGCAGTTTTGGCAGTTAATGCTTCAGGAGAGAGTGAATACAGCCAGCCGCTGAGTAAAAAAGCCCTTGGTGAAGTGCCGAAAGCACCTGTGATTAGAGTAATATCCAGCGGAAGCATTTCTATTACAATTGATTGGAACGCCATAGACAATGTGACAGGATATGAACTTGAGGTAGATGGTAAAGTAAAGAACATGGGATTAGGTACAACCTTTGAGCACGTAGGTCTGGTGCCTGGCTCAGAACATACCTACAGAGTAAGGGCCAGAAATACTTATGGAAAAAGTAAATGGAGTGAGGCAGTGGCACAAAGAACAGATGATATCGCACCTGCCACACCAGGAAATCTGTCTGCTATAGCTTCGGAAAACCAGATATACATACATTGGAGCAATACAGAGAATGTTAACTATTATGAGCTTTCTGTAGATGATACCATTGTAGGTAATATTACTGCTTCAGAATATCTTCTTACACTGGGAACAGGAGATAATGCTCTTCATCAAATTAAAGTAAGGAGTGTGAATGAAGGTGGCTGCAGTGACTGGAGTGGGACGGTTACGGCTGCACTGGACGTTGGGGGAGGCAGTATTCCGCAGATAGAAGTTCCTGCCACTCCGGACCTTTCAACTCAGCTAAATGCTTCCGGAATTACAGTAACCTGGAGCAATACAGAGAGAGCAGCATCTTACCAGTTAGAGGCTGATGATAATGTACTTTATGATGGACCTGCCACAAAATTCAACCACAGACCACTGGAAGCAGGAAGTATTCATACATACCGAGTAAGGGCAGGAAATATCAGCGGCTTCAGTGAATGGAGCGAACCCATTGCAGTAACTTCAGGTGCCATAACCTATACTCCTTCCAATATTAATTATATAAGGCAGGAAGAAAGAAAAACCCAGCTTACATGGGATGCTGTCAATGGTACACAGAGTTATCTGGTGGAAGTCAATGGCGTATCAGGAGAAGCCACTGATAAAACGTCAGCAGTAATAGCCACTGAGCCTGGAAAGGTGTATCGTGTGCGAATAGCCGCAGTAACGAAAGATGCGGAAGGCAGTGACTATTATGACTGGTCCGATGAGATTAGTTTTACGGCTGCAAGAGCACTGCCAAAGGCACCGGGTATCAAAGAAGTAAAGGCAGGCTTAGATAATATTTCGATAACATTAGTTGCTGTAAACGAAGCCACCGGTTATGAGATAGAGATAGACGGTGAAATAGTGGATGCGGGAAACAATTTGACTATTTTGCAGTCCGGACTTACCCCTTCAAAAAGCTATGAGTATAGAGTTCGTTCCTACAACGAAGCAGGAGAGGGAGAATGGAGCAAGAGCTACACTCTTATGACCGGAGAAACTCTTCCTGGTGTTCCGCTGAATATAACAGCTGAAGCTGCAAAACCCAGCGCGTCTTCTACCGGTTCTGCAATAACTTTAAAGTGGAACAATGTGGAAGGAGCCAACAGTTATCAGATAGAAGATGAGAACAAAATTCTTTATAACACAGCAGAGAATCAAATCACTATAGAGAACCTGACTCCCGGTGTTCCTCATTACTTTCATATCAGAGCTATAAAAGCAGAGGAAGAAGGGGCTTGGAGCAGTTTGATCAGAGTAATCCCCAGTGTAACTGCACCTGAGAATGCTGCTGTTTATGTGGGAGAAAACGCTGTCCGGATAACCTGGGACCAGGTGAGTGGAGCAACCTTCTATGAAGTAGAAATCAATGGCGTTCTAGCTGGTATAACAGAAGAAAACTACATGGATTTTGCATATCCGGTATTCTACATGGAGAGAAACGTTAGGATTCGTGCTTGCCAGGGTGAGCAAAAAGGTAGTTGGTCAGACTCAATTAGCTATAAGTCGCCGCTGCCGGTTAAAGTTAACCTAGAAGAAGGAGAAGAGTTCTCTTGTCTGCTGCCTGTACAAAATGTGAAAGATGTGGGTAATTATAAGCTCTCTTTAACCTTTGATAACAATGACTTAGAGTTAATAGATGGCTGTGAGCTGACAAAAGCAAAAGAAACAGAATCCTGCTATATCAATGAAATACATACAAGAATGTTGATAGAGACAGAAGGAAGTAAAACCACTGTAACATTTCTGCTGGACGGAAAAGAGGGCAGTAATTTTACAGGAAATGCAGGAAGTTTAAGGTTTAGGAGCAAGGTGGGAGCCGAAGTTACTTTAACCTATGGAGTAACCCTGAAATAGGGGATAAAGGAGAAAACTATCCATGAGAAACAAAAGAATTATGCGTATAATGGCATTTACCATGGCATTTATTATGGTACTTACAAGTTCCTATATTCCTCCGGTAAGGGCAGTTGCTGTAGCAACTGCCCAGGCAGCCACCGAGGTGAAAACGGACAGTGATAAGCCTTCGAAGGCAGTAACAATCAGAGAAAAAAAGAAGAAAAGCAACCGAAAGACAGATATTATTGTAAAATACAAGGATTTTAGTAAGGCAGATGGCACAGTAAATAAAGTAAAATCCAAAACTTCTAAGGGAAAATTCAATCAGAAGAATTCTTTTAAGAAGCAGAAGATTAGCGTCTATGAGGTAGATAGTACAGAAGATTTAAACAGTGTTATAGATACGCTGGAGAATGACCCTAATGTAGAGTATGCTCAGCCTAATTATGCACTAAATGTTCAGGCGGTGCCTACTGACAGTAGTTTGAGCAGTGAATGGGCAATCTATAACGACGGTCAGGAAGTGAACGGATATACGGGCAGACCTGGTGTTGATATTAACACATTGAATGCCTGGAACCTGACAATGGGAAATGAAAATGTAGTAATAGGTGTTCTGGATACCGGTATGGACAAGGAACATAAGGATCTGTCAGAAAATATTTTTACAAATACTTCTGAGATACCCGGCAATGGCATTGATGATGATGGGAATGGGTATGTGGATGATGTAAGCGGCTGGGATTTCTTAAACGATGATAACAGTATTTTTGATAGTGCCGATGCGGACTCTCATGGAACCAGTATAGGAGGAATCATTGCTGCCGGAGCTGACAATGGCGGAATTGTCGGCGTAGCTCCAAAGGTAAAACTGCTTCCCTTAAAATTCATCAGCGGTAATATCGGCTATACCAGTGATGCCATTGAAGCAATTGAATATGCGAAAAATATGGGCGTTAAAATCATCAATTGCAGCTTTGGAGGAACCGATAATAATCCCGCTCTTAAAAGTGCCATGGAAAGCAGCGGTATCCTCTTTGTATGTGCTGCCGGTAACAGAGGGCAGGACACCAAAGAGAAACCGGTTTATCCGGCAGCTTTTGGTCTTACGAATATCCTTTCAGTCGGAGCAGTGGACTCGAAAGGAATGCTTCCGACCTTTACAAGCTATGGAAAAGATGTGGATATCGCAGCACCGGGAACCAGTATCTTAAGTACGCTCCCGGGTAATAAATACGGTTATAGCAGCGGTACGTCTGTATCAGCAGCACTTGTCTCCGGTGTGGCAGGACTGGTATTAAGCTACCTGCCCGGTGAATCACCAAAAGATATTAGAACACGTATTCTAAACGGAGCAATAAAGAGCACTGCTTTAAAGGATAAGGTTGCCACAGATGGAAGAGTCGATGCCTTTGCCGCCCTTACGGGAACCAACCAACCGGACGATGAATATGTCGGTGAAGGAGGCGAAGGAGATACTCTGCCGGTAGAGGGAGAAGGGGAAAGTGATTCCTGGTATACCATGAATGAAAAGGGAAGTAATGTTGAGCGCTTCCATTACGGAGAGGGTGGAGTTAATCCGGCTTCCGGTAATTACTCCACTTCCTGTACGGATATGAGTATCACTGCTCCGGGTTTTCAGGTGAACATGGAGAGAACCTACAACTCCAGAAATCAGAGACAGACCCTCTTAGGCAGAGGCTGGTCCTTTGGTTTTGAAGGAAAAGTAACCTTTAAGGACAATGCGGTAGAGGTGAACTTGCCCGACGGCAGCTCCCATGTATTCCATGAGCAGAGTGGAAGCTATGTAGGAGAGGGTACCAGAGCAGGTTTCCAAAAGAATGTATCCGGTTTTGATATACTGACTACAAGAGATCAATATAAATATGGCTTTGATATCAGTACACATATGCTTGCTTTCATGGAAGATAAGAATGGAAATCGTCTGACTCTGACCTATGAAAGCGGAAAGCTTACGAAGATTACCGATACCGCAGGCAGAGAATATCAGATTGACTATAATAGTAAGAACCTTCTTTCTTCTGTAACAGACCCGGAAGGAAGGAGCGTATCCTATGACTATAACAGTAAGAATCTTTTAACAAAAGTGACAGACCCGGAAGGCGGAGTACTCACATACGATTATGATGACAGCCAATACCTGACAAAGCTTACTGACCAGAACGGGAATCTGTTCCAGCAACTGACCTACAGTCACAATCTGGGAGACTCAGAGAACAAAGTAATCCAGACAAAGGACGGGGCAGGAGAGACCTGGTATTACACCTACGATTTCAATGCCCGTACCACCACTATCACCAACCAGAACAGCAAGAAATGGACCTACTGGTTTGATGCCGCCATGTACACCATCCGTGTTCAGGACCCGGAAGGAAAGAGTACCGTAACAGAATATACCTATCAGGATTACAATACCTACTATGGTGATGTACAGGCATCCATAGACCGTTATGGTAACCGCACGGATTATAAGATTGATCTTAAGACCGGAAATATTTTAAAGCAGACGAATCCAGACGGCGGCAGCAAATCCTTTGTATATGATAAATGGAATAATGTCACAGAAGAAACCAATGAAGCCGGAAGCAAGACTTATTACATTTATGAGGCGGACGGAAGCAGGCTTTTAGAGAAAGCGCAGCCTCTGAATGGAACCGCTGCCTATTCCGGCGGAAATCCCCAGGACTTTGCAGTAACCACCTATACCTATTATACAAAGAATGAAGCAAAGGACCTCTTTGGCTGCTATGTGGCAGGTTTATTAAAAACTGTAACTAGCCCGGCAGGAGAAGTAACCGCTTATACCTATAATAAGTATGGGGACACTGCTTCCGTAACAGATCCTGCCGGTAACAAAACCCTTTATACTTACAGTAAAACAGGACGGAAGTTAACACAGAAGACGGCAGAAGGAAACCTGACCCGCTATGATTATGATCGAAATGGGTTATTAATCCGCCAGGCCAACCCCGACGGAGGAGTAGAGAGAACGACCTATGACAAGACCGGCAAAATATTGTTAAAGGTAAGTCCCGGTGAATATCACGGAACGAAGGATAACAAAGACACCGGAGAATATACCGGAACAGACGGATACCACTATGAATGGTATGACAGTGGCTATCTAAAATCAGAAACCGACGAGGATGGGAACCGTACCGAGTATCAGTGGGATAGTTTTGGAAATAAAAAACAAGAAAAGAAGCCGAATGATTCTATCTACCGATATGAATATGACGCCTTAAACCGCCTGACAAAGACTTATTTTCGTTCGAAAACAGGAGAAGCAGAAGTACTTCTAAGTGAGAACAACTACACCGGTCTTTCAAACGGAAATGCTCAGACTACCTTAACCACCTATGGAGATGGGGATAATAAAACCATTCAGGTAAGTATCAAAGACTATGCAGGAAGGGAAGTGGAAGT
>JAEXGM010000189.1 GCA_023450835.1 Bacillota bacterium
AGAAACAGTATAAGACGGAAGAATACCCTGAATTCTCGGATTCCGTCAAAATAGTGGTCGACTGCTTCGGACCAACGGACTTATCTGAAGCCATTGAGAACATTGAACACATGGATGAAGATTCCAAAAAACTGTTTGCGGCACTTCGCGGTGAAAATACAAAGGAAAATGTTGCGAGACTTCAGGATATGAATCCTGTTAACCACATTAAGAACGGCGCGGCTTATCCCCCCTTCCTGATTCTCCAGGGTAATGAGGACACTATCGTCGAGTACTCTCAGAGCGAGTTAATGTACCACAGACTATCTGATGCAGGCGCGGATGCTACTCTTATCTGTGTAGACGGAGCTCCCCATGAAGGTTCTTTCTGGAGCAGGGAACTGCTGGATTTGATTAAAGAATTTATTGATGAGCATCTGTAAAATAGCAAATAATGTAAAAAGGGACTGTTTCAGATATTTGAAACAGTCCCAATATTTTTTAATTTGTCTAATTTCTTTCCGATAAACTTACTGTAAGCATCATTAAAATATATGATTTTCCCTGTTTAATGGAAGCCAATACCGAACTCATGTGAATCATAGTTTATCTCTCCGCCTTGACTTGTCAGTCGTCTTAATTTTATTCTCTGTCCTCGTATTCCTTAAATGCTCCTATCCCTTTCGAGGATAAATCCAGAATCAGCTGGGTTATTTCATTCACCGGCTTTTTCATTCCCTCTTTGAGCCATTTTAAGATAATACCAATACTGCCGTTTGCGTAAAACAAATAGACATACTCGGCAGTATCTCCCTTCGCTGCCTGAAGAGAAAAATGCTGGCTGCCGATTATATTGGTAATTTCCTGCTGAAATTTCGTGTCTCCGCAGTAATTGAGAAGTACAACAAAGATTTCAGAATTTTCTTTTATGTATTCCAGGACTTTATCTAACATTTCAATGGGTACTTCGTTTGCTGTTCGCAGATTATAGATTCCAAGGTACTGGTTAATATCGCTGATAATATCATTTTCAATCTGTTGCAACAGGTCATACTGGTCTTTATAATGAGCATAAAAAGTAGCACGGTTGATATCCGCCTCTTCACAGATTTCTTTAATCGTAATCTTGGCTATTGGCTTTATCTTAAGAAGCTTTACAAAGCTTTGTTTAATAACCATTCTTGTATATCTTACCCGCCTGTCCGTTTTCTTTTCCATTTTAATTACCATACCTTTCCAATGCGACTCATGTTTGTGCCGAGGATTTCGCAGGCACAAACATGCGTGTGAAAATTGCCTTTTTATTTTCACACTAACAGCCATGCCTTTCCAACGTGCCGCAAGATTGGGCCGAAGATTTCGCAGGCACTTGTGTGAATTATATCTTTCAATAATTCTCACTAACCTCCATAAATACAATATCATATCAAAACTTCCTATTACATGTCCGTTATTTCCACCCCGAATACCTAAGCGCGCTATATAAGTGTAAAAATATCTGTATTTGGTAAAGCTTCTATTAAAGTTCTATTAACTTTCCGACACATTTTAAAAATATGTTGCCTAAATTTCATATCTTTCTATTTTGATTATTGAATGAAAGCCATGAAGTCAGTATACTATATCAGAGAAATTTAAACAACATCATGTTCAATATCTTGGAGGATTGTACCCATGGCGTTTATCGAGCTAAAGAATATAAAAAAAGAATATAACATAGGAGATGTTACTATAACAGCCGTAAAAGACTGCTCCTTCTCCGTAGAAAAGGGGGAGTTGGTTGTAATTCTTGGCCCTTCGGGAGCCGGAAAAACTACCGTACTAAATCTCCTTGGCGGTATGGATAGCCCCAGCGGCGGCAGTATCTTAGTGGATGCAAATGAAGTTCACAATTATAATAAGAGGAACCTTGTAAACTACAGAAGAAATGATATCGGCTTCGTATTTCAGTTCTATAATCTGGTGGCAAATCTGACTGCTCTTGAAAATGTCGAACTGGCCTGCCAGATATGCCGTGACTCCCTTGATCCCAAATCCATTCTGGAACAAGTCGGATTGTCGGAACGTATGAATAACTTTCCCGCTCAGCTCTCCGGCGGTGAGCAGCAGCGTGTGGCAATCGCCAGAGCCATTGCAAAGAATCCCAAACTTTTATTATGTGATGAGCCTACCGGCGCCCTTGACAGCAGCACCGGCCAGCTTATAATCGAATTGCTTCAGAACACCTGTAAAACCATGGGTACAACGACTATTATTATTACCCATAATGCCGTTTTGGCAGACATCGCCGACAAGGTTATTCATATTAAAAATGGAACCGTCCATCATATTGTTCTCAATGAGAATCCCAAAAGTCCAAGCGAGATTGTGTGGTGAGAAAAGTGCTGTATAAAAATACTCTGATTAAAATAAAAAAATCTATCGGAAGATTTCTTTCTCTCTTTATGATTATACTGGTAGGCGTAGGCTTCTTTGCCGGAATACAGATAAGTGTACCCGATATCACCTCTTCCCTCAGCAATTATATGCAGGCACAGAAATTAATGAATTTTCAGATTGTCAGCACCATGGGACTGACCTCGGAGGATGTGACCGCCCTAAAAGCCTTAAAAAATGTCAGTACGGTTACACCAAGCTATTCCCTGGACGTACTGGAGGAAGGTAATGCCATAAGAATTCAGGCTGTCGAACAGGAAGTAAATGCCGTACAGCTTCTTAAGGGCCGCATGCCGGAAATGCCGACTGAGTGTGTTGCAGATAACAGTCATTATAATGTCGGTGACAAAATTAAGATTACCAGTGATGAAAGTGATAAACTGAAGAATACGGAATTTACTGTTGTCGGTACCGTTAAAACTCCGCTGTTCCTATCCGCTGATTATGGCAGTACTATAGTTGGAGACGGTAAACTCTTCTCCTACCTTTATGTAATGAAAGAGAATTTTATCCTTGAGGCCTTTACTCATATCAATATTCTGGCAGCTGGTACAGATAATCTCAATGCATTCTCTTCAGAATACGAAGACAAAGTCGCAACGGTGCAATCCGAAATTGAGAGTATAAAATCTGCCAGAGAAGCTGCCAGATACCAGGAAATTTATGATAAGGCCAATAATGAAATCTTAGATAAACAAAAGGATTTTGAGACAGAAAAGGCGAAAGGTGAGAAAAAACTATCCGATGCCAAAGATACCCTTGATAAGAATGCTTCCAAGTTAAAGGATGGGAAAGAGGAACTCTCAGAGAAGGAATCTGACCTGAATAAAACCATCACGACCCAAAATACTGCCTTTGCAGATGCTAAAAAGCAAATTGCTGACGGCTGGAGTCAGATTGATTCTGCCCTGACAAAGAATGGCATCAAAAGGAGCGAACTGGATGGTAAGATAGCGGAGCTAAGCTCTGCCCTTGAAACTCTAAAATCAAATATCAGCCAGCTTCCCAAAGACAGTCCCCAGTACAAAGAACTGGATGCACAGCTTCAGGAATACTCCGCCTCTTACCAGGGGCTTCTTACTCTGAAAGAGTCCATTAAGAACCTGAATGCCAAAGAAAAAGAATTAAACCAGGGCATTTCTGTCTTTAATACTCAAATTAACGATGCCAAAGCGCAGATAGAAAAGGGCAAGAAAGAGCTTGCAAAGAATGATAAAAAAATAAGCGACGGCTATGAGGAATACAACAAAAACCTGAAAGAATTCCAGACCAAGATATCCGATGCAGAATCAAAATTAAAAGAAGCAAAAGATAAACTTGCCGATATTGAAAAACCCAAGTGGACTATTTTGGAACGAAGCAATGTGATTAATGGTTACGATGATATAAAATCCGCCGCTGACACTATCCGGCAGATTGCCGTAGTCATTCCTCTGTTCTTTATTCTCATTGTCGTACTGATGACCTCGAATACTATGGGACGTATGATTGCAGAGGAGCGCGGAGAGCTTGGTACCCTGTCCTCCTTAGGTTTTAATGATCACAGTATCGTAACCACCTATCTGCTTTATGTACTTACCGCCACCGTTTTAGGCAGTATCAGCGGATATTTTATAGGCTGCAGTGTGATTCCCCAAATTGTTTATAAATGCTTTCCTTATATCCTGCCGCCTTTAAACCTGGAATTTAATGCTATCAGCTTCCTTCTGATTCTGGTCGTTGCCATACTCCTTATGACCATCGTTACTATTATCTTTTGCCGTCATGAGTTAAAAGAGCACCCTGCTGCACTGATGCGTCCTATTCCGCCAAAGAAAGGCCAGGTTATACTACTGGAGCGAATCGGCCTTATCTGGAAGCATCTTTCCTTCACCTGGAAAGTCACCATGCGTAATATTTTCCGATATAAACCCAGAGTTTTTATGACCGTCATTGGTATAGCCGGCTGTACAGCCCTGCTGCTTACAGGCTTTGGTGTAAAAGACAGCATTACCGGCGTGGCAGAGAAACAATACGGAGATATCTTCCGATACAATGATATGATTGTATTAAAAGAGGATACCAAAAGTATTGATACCAACCTTGCCTCTCTCCTAGATAAAGGTGAGGTAATAACCCCCCTGTTGATTAAGCAGCTGTCAGTTACCACCCTGACCAAAGGAAAAGAACTGGACGCCTATCTGATTACACCTGAGGATGAGAAAATCTTTACAGACTATTATAAACTAAGCCATTATAAAAATGGCTCTGCTCTCAGCCTGAATGATAACGGTGTCATCATATCGGAAAAAATTGCCGACCTCTTTCACCTTAAGAAGGGGGATGTACTAAAAATTAAAGATTCCGATAACAACTCCTACTCTTTACCTGTTAATGACATTGCAGAGAATCATATAAAGAATTATATCTATATCAGCAAGGAACTTTACACAAAAACCTTTCATGCAGAGCCAGCCTACAATATGATTGTTTCAGATTATAACGGAGATAGTGCTGCTCTTGCCAAAAGCCTCCTTGCCAGTAAAAATGTAATCAATGTAACCTTTACAAAGGATATTCTCACCCGTGCCATCAAGGAAAACAGCAGCTTAGACAGCGTCGTTCTTCTGCTTGTAGTAATTTCCTCCCTTTTGGCGGTAATTGTACTCTACAATCTGACCTCAATTAATATCAGCGAAAGAAAACGTGAAATTGCTACCTTAAAGGTTCTTGGCTTTAATGACATGGAAACAAACGAGTATATTTACCGGGAAGCTCTTCTCCTAACCTTAATCAGTATCGGGGTCGGCCTTCTTTTAGGCGTAGTTTTCCACCGCTTTGTTATGGGTATGATATCAAGAGATGAATTTGTATACTTTAAATCCGTAAAGGGATTGAGCTTCTTGTGGACTTTCCTCATAACCCTGGTCTTCTCATTGATTATGCAGATAAACACTTATTTCAAGCTCAGAAAAATTGATATGATAGAGTCTTTAAAGTCCGTTGAATAAAAATCTTGAATTCTTAAAAGCATGCTGCTGTCAAATCAGTAACATGCTTTTATTTTACAATTCTTCCGTTATGAAAAATATTTGCATTGCCCCCGGTTAACCTTTATAATAAGCTTGTATGAATAAAAATTAAGCTAAAAGGAGAGTTCAAAAATGATTAAAGTTGTTGCAAAGAATTATATCAAAGCAGATAAAATAAGTGAATTCCTTACCATAGCCAAACAGCTTGTAAAGGATACCAATGAAAAGGATGCAGGCTGTATCCGTTATGAATTATTTCAGGACACTTCTGATTCTCAGGTATTGACAATCATCGAAGAATGGGAAGATATGAAATCTCTGAATGAACATATGCAGGCAGCACATTTTAAAGAAGCTACCTCTGCTTTTCCTGATTTTCTGGAAAAACCCGGTGAAGTTAACCTTTACGAGAAGCTGGCATAGAATTCATCTCTAAAAATGTGGAATTCACATTAAAGAAAGGCAGTTATAATGAACATTAACCCCTATGTCAGAAAAGCTAATTATTATGAAACCGACCAAATGGGTATCATCCACCACGCCAATTACATTCATTGGATGGAAGAAGCTCGTGTGGATTTTATGGAACAGCTCAGGTTTGGCTATGATCGTGCAGTAAAAGAAGGGATTGACTTTGCCCTGCTTGGTCTATCCTGTGATTATAAATCAATGGTCCGCTTTGGGGATACTGTGAACATTAAGGTTTCTATCAGTTCTATCACTGTAACTAAAATGACAGTTTCTTATGAGATTACCGATGCTGCAACCGGCAAACTCAGAACTACCGGAGAAAGCAGCCACTGTTATTTTGATTCCGTAAGAAAGCGTCCGGTTTCCCTAAAGAAGGCACTGCCGGAATTGTATGATTTATTTGTTTCACTGTGTGAAAACTAATTTTAGCCTTAAACATCAAGAAGATAGCAAGGACCGCCCAGATTTATGATTGTACTTATTCCGGGCGGCCCATTATTTATATTTCCTTTATAATTCTTTCTTATCGGGAACTACAATCTGCTGATAGCGTTCAATCTTTTTATTCAGACGTTCCAAAGTTGTGGTCATCTCTTCTACCCTCGCCTCCAACAGGTCTCTCTGTTCAATTAATAATTCTTTTCTGGAGTCCAGAGTGGAATCGCCTTCCTGGTATAAGGATACATACTCAATTAATGCTTCAATGGGAAGCCCTGCATTTCTCATGCATTTTATGAATTCAATCCACCTGCAGTCTTCTTCCGTGTAATCACGAATGCCGCTTTTATTACGGTTTACTTTCGGCAACAAACCAATACGTTCATAGTAACGCAGGGTATCTGCCGACAAATCATATTTTTTACTTGCTTCCGCTATCGTCATAAACCTCACCTTTCTTGTTAAACATCCAGACTTTCCTCTATGTTAAGTATTCAATAGTTTCAACGCTAAAATAACTCTAACATATGGAGTCCACTCCAAGTCAAGAAGAATTTACTCTTGCACATATGCAAGAGTAAATTCCGTATTCAATATACATTGATTTCTGTATTACTGATGCGAAAATAACAGGCACATTGACGATACACTTTCAGCTATTTGGATATGTCTAATTCTCTGCTCTTTCTTAGCTGAATTATCAGCTTTCCGTCTTCATAGACAATAACGGAGCTGTGCTTTTTATAAGTTCTATAGCTATCCTTAAAAATACTCCCCGTTCGGAATACGGACAGCATAAATCCGATTAAAGCAGAATTGATAAGCAATGCTGTATTTCCATATGACACCAGCGGCAGGGAAAGGACCGTCAATAAACCGTAACCCAAATTCCCAATTATATAAACAATCGTTTGCGTCACAAAAACCAGAAGGATTGATAAAGATACCATTACACCCAGGACACTTTTCTGTCTCGCTATATAAAGGAATCCCAGAATAGAAAAAGCCCCAAAAACAATTACTATACCAAGGAATGCAATCCAACCATAATGATATGCCAATGCTGTCAGTACCAAATCTGTTCCAAAAAGAGGTCTAGATAGGGTATTCGTGCTCATTTGCTCAAATGCCACACCATTTCCTATAAATCTTGCTTTCGATAGCATATCCCGGATAAAAAGAATCTGATATCCTCTCGGATCAGAATAGGGATGTAAAAAAACACTAATACGGCTTATTCGGTAAGAATTAAACCCATACCAGACAAACAGAAGAAAGGCGGCAGATACACTGGGAATCAGCAGCAACAGTAGTCCAAGTTTTATGCTGATACCGAACCACCCTCTTTTCACAGCGGCAAATAACAGAATCAGGGCAGATAAAGTATATAAAACAAAGCCTGTGACAGTCGGTATAAGTAATAAAATGATTGCATAAGGAATATAACCTAACCCGCAAAAGATGATACCCCTTATTCCTCTGTTCCTCATAGTATAGATGAACAAAGAATAAGTCAGTGGAAATAGCAGGGATAAATACACCAAGCCCACCGATATTCCTCCCAGCATAAACCAAGCCTTCCCATTAACCTGGGAAGAGAACATCAATCCAGCCATTCCAATTGCCATAATGAGAAAATAGCACTGCTTCGGATACTTTCCCAAGATGGAGAAATCCAGAAAATATGTAATAAAGAATACGGCCGCTGCTGCAATGAACGGCAAAACATGAAAATTACTCTGGGCATTCCATTGGGTACTGTTTAAACTACTGACCCCTGCCCCAATAAACATCAATACTAAGGTTAAGGTGATCAGTGTCCACTGGGGTTTGGGTCTGTGGGTCTTATCCAGCTCTGCACCGATACCAACTGCATCTCCCATTTGCTTTATTGCATTAAGGGTTGCCTCTTCTTCCTCTTCCCCTTCCAGTATATATGCATCCCTCTGGTCACAAATATGATTCTCAATCTCTTCTGCAATTGCCCTATGTGCTTTCTTCCATCTTATTTGTTCACAAACCGTCTGGCTGTATTTTTTTACTTCCTCAAGTGGCTGCATAAGCTATACCCCCTTTTAATACCTTATTGACTGCCGAGGTATAGACTTCCCACTCCTTTTCCTTTTCTTTCAGAAGCTTCCGCCCTTTTGTAGTTATATGGTAGTATTTTCTTACTCTTGCCCCATCTGTTTTATCGTCATAGGCCTCCACCATCTTGTCATTTTCAAGTCCATGTAAAATAGGATATAACGTACCGGCTTTCAGATTAAAGGTATCATCTGACTTTTTTGCAAGGGTCTCAATCATCTGATATCCGTACATATCTTTTTCTTCCAATAGCTTTAAAATTAGAGTTGTTGTGCTGCCGGTCAGCAGGCTTTTATCAATGGGCATATATCGGCCTCCTTTATATAGATTATCTATACATTACATTATATATAGATAATCTATATATGTCAATAGAATAATGCAAATCCTTCCATTTTATCTATTCTTTCAAGTCAAATTCTTCGTCGATAGATTTGATTCCTCCAGATATCAAACTCATTAGGAAAACCGACATATCCACAGAAGTAATTTTCATATCATCCTCCAGCCATTGCTGGATTGCTCCGATACACCCTGATATGGCAAAGGGCATAAAATACCTTCCTCTGTCATCACCTAATTTATACATAATGGGAGGCTGGCACTTCAGAATTGCTTCTTTAAATTTATTCAGAAAATTGTAATCCCCGTCTTCTCCTAAAAGTATCTTACAGATATCAGCATTCTCTCTTATGAAGTCAAAAACAAAAATGAAGAAAGACAAAGTACTCTCCTTCTTTACTTCAGAAAGATACAATTTATCCAATTCTATGCTAAAATCATCGAACATTTCATTTTCAATCTTTTCAATCATATCATAAATATCTTTATAATACAGATAAAAGGTGGAGCGGTTCACATCCGCCAACTCTGTCAGTTCTGTCACGGTAATCTTATTGATTTTCTTTTCCCTCATCAGAGTGGTAAGGCTCTTGGTCAAGAGCTTTTTCGTCCGCCGTACCCTGCGGTCATTCATATTATCTTTCATACAATAACTATGTCCTTTCCAACGTGTGGTGAATTATGCATTTTAATAATTCACACTTCCCCCTTAAACAAATAAACATCTCATTCATACTATGTATGATTCTAATTTTTTTATAAACTTTTCTACAATTGATCCCCTATTTGTCGATTATCCCACAAAACACCCCTGCATTAACGATTGAATCAAATCTTCTCTTATACTAAAATACTCTCACTTGAGATAATATACAAGTGTTTTATATCAAACATCTTGTACAAATGCATTTCAATTAAGGAGGAATAAATATGCGCAATATGATTCGCTTCCGCTACCTGATATTAGCAATTTGGGTTGCCATTACTGTACTATTTGTATTTAACCAACCTGACATCAGCAGTATTCTCGGCGGAAAAGGGGAAGCGACACTACAGGAAGATTCTCCTTCCAACGTTGCCCAGAAAATGCTGGATGAGATGAATACGGGAAACGGAGATACTTTAATCGTTGTATTTCACAACGCAGATTCCCTGTCAGAGGATGACATGAATGCTATCAGCAAAGGAATTGACAGCTTAAATGCTGATAAGGACAGCTTAAAAATCACTAATCTCATTGACCCTTTTGGTACTCCCTCAGCAAAGGACCAACTAATCTCAAAAGATAATACCACTCTGATGGTTCAGGTTACATATGATGCCGCTGACAGAAACCGTAAAGAGATTATTGACAGCTTTGATGCCGCTGTAAAAGACATTCCCGTCGAGCATTATATAACCGGCGGACCTGCCATTGCCAATGACTACATGAACACCGTAAATAAAGGTGTGGAAAAGAGCGGTGCTATCACCATTATCTTTATTCTGGTAGTGCTGGTCCTGATGTTCCGTTCTGCTGTTACACCACTGGTTTCCCTGTTGGCGGTGGGAATTTCCTACATCTGTTCCATGGGTATTGTAGGTCTTCTTAATACAGCCTTTGGTTTCCCCATCACAAATTTCACCCAGATGTTTATTATCGTGGTACTCTTTGGTATCGGTACCGATTACCACATCCTGTTGTTGAACCGCTTCAAGGAAGAATTATCCCACGGGCTTTCTGTTGATGATGCGGTCATAAGGAGCCTGAAGACCTCCGGTAAAACTATTCTTTACAGCGGCCTGACCGTATTTATGGGATTTGTAAGCTTAAGCTTTGTGCAGTTCCCGGTATACCGTTCTGCCAATTCTGTTGCTATCGGAATTGCCCTCCTGCTTCTTGAAATCCTGACTCTGACTCCGGTATTAATGAGAATTTTAGGCCACCGTCTCTTCTGGCCCTCCAAAACAGCCGCCGGACATAAGGAAAGTAAATTCTGGGCCGGGCTTACCTCTAACAGTGTAAAACATCCAATCCTTTCTTTATTGATTGTTGCTGCGGTTATCGTGCCGGTAATTTTCTTTAATACCACAAGACTATCCTTTGACAGTATGGCTGATATGCCAGAGGACACACCTTCTGTAAAAGGCTTTCACATCATAGCAGATGAATTCGGGGTCGGCAAGGCAATGCCTGTAACTTTGGTTATCAGAAATTCCTCTGCCATGGACAATAACGAGGCCCTGGCAGCTCTGGATAATCTGACGGAAGCCCTAAAGACCGTAGGCGGTGTTGCTTCCGTATCCGGACCCACCCAGCCCCTTGGCAGCCCCATTGCCGATTTGTACACTGACAGTCAGTTAAAGACAGTAACAGAAGGTCTGTCAGATGCTCAGGATGGGATAGGTAAAGTAAATGACGGACTCGGTACCATTGAAGAGCAATTGAGCGTTCCCGATTTCTCACAGCTTAATGACCTGACAAAGGGTACCGGAGACCTGGCAAATGGGCTTACTGCTATTAATAGCGGGCTCCAGGCTGTTGACACAGGTATATCCCAAGGCGCGGACGGTGCCTCTTCTCTGGCAGCTGGCGCAGCTAAGCTGAAAGCGGGAATTACCGCCTTGAATCAGGGCCTGCAAGACCTTAAGACCAGTCTGGATAAAATCCAGGCAGGCTATGTCAGTCTGTCAGACGGCTATACGACCCTGGCTTCCTCTGTCAGCCAGTTAAAGCAATTGGAACAGATGATGGAGGTCTCCATAAGCAACATTGATAAAAAGCTTCCCGGTGATACGGATGTAGCCACCCTTAAAGCATATCTTGCCACACTGTCGAAATCCCTTGACCAGTTATCTCAGGGAATGACACAGGCAAATACCAATTACACCGCACTGAATAACGGACTGAATCAGATAAGTGACGGCCTTTCATCCGTTATTGCCGGTACTTCTAAAGATTCCGAACTGGTAAAAGGAATCGACAGCCTGGCCTCGGGCGCAAAAGCTCTCTCCGATGGTCTGAAAAAGGGCAGTGCCGGGCAACAGCAGATAATTACAAATATGGCTAAACTGCAAAGTGGTGCTGACCAGGTCCACGAAGGAGTAGCGACACTTACTACAAAGCTGACTACTCTTGGCAGCGGAATAAGTGACCTAAAGGATGGTATCAGTGCCGGAAAAGACGGCCTTACTCAGATTACGGACGGTCTTACCCAGGGTAATGACTTCCTTACCCAGTTAACCGCAACAAAATCCTTCTATATACCGGAGGAAGCCTTTAACACTGATGATATTAACACTATGCTGAATGCTTATATGTCCGATGACAGAACCTATGCAAAGTTATCCATTACTCTGGACACGGAGCCCTATGCGGATTCTTCCATCCAGCTGATTGATACCCTTAAGGAAGTGGTGAACAGCCACCTGAATGGTTCGGTGCTTCACGATGCATCCTTTGGTTTTGCAGGAGCGACAGCCGTATCAAAAGATATGAGCGATATGGCTACCCACGATATTACCTTTACCCAGATTATTGTGCTTTCAGCCATTTTCATACTGTTGATATTAGTTACCCGTTCCTTCTGGATTCCGGTATATATCATCGGTTCCCTGATTGCCGCTTACTATACCTCCCTGTCGATTACTTCCTGGCTTTCAGATGTATTATTCAACAACCCTAATGGCATGGCATGGAACGTACCTTTCTTTGCCTTTGTCATGATAGCAGCCCTGGGTGTTGATTACAGTATCTTCTTAATGGAACGCTTCCGTGAATATCCGGAACTTCCTCCAAAAGATGCTATTGTACTGGCAGCCAAACATGTTGGCTCTGTGGTATTGTCCGCCGCTGTCATACTCTCCGGAACCTTTGCCACCTTATATCCCTCCAACCTGGTAATCCTGATGGAACTTGCAATTGCAGTAGTGATTGGGCTTATGCTCCTAAGCCTTGTATTCCTTCCCGTGGTCATCCCGGCTTTAATTGATATTCAGGATAAGATAACAAGCCGCACAAGAAGAAGTAATTAAATATTACCTACGGAAAAGATTCGCTGAATTAAACACTACAAAATCATAATCCCGGTCTATCCGCTCCTTTGTCTAAAAGTAAGCCGGATGAACCGGGATTTGTTCTTGTTGTAGGATTTTCTATTCTATTATAATAAGATTTTTTAAGGAAATATCCAATATAGGTGCCGAATGAGTTAAAGCTCCGCAGGAGATGTAATCTACTCCAATATCCCTGAGCACTGCAATACTTTTCTTTGTTACATTTCCGGAGCACTCTGTCTTTGCCCTGCCTGCAATTACCTTAACGGCCTGCCTCATGGTATCTATGCTCATGTTGTCCAGCATAATAATGTCCGCGCCGGCTTCCAATGCCTCCTGTAACATCTCCAGAGTTTCCACCTCCACTTCAATCTTTCGCACAAAAGGAGCATACTCTTTTGCCATCTCCACAGCCCTTTTTACGCCTCCGGCTGCGGCTATATGATTATCTTTTAAGAGAATTCCGTCAGAAAGGTTATATCTGTGATTGTAACCGCCGCCTGCCTTCACAGCGTATTTCTCAAAAATTCTCATACCCGGCGTCGTTTTCCTTGTATCCAGTAACCTGATATCACTTCCTTCCAGAAGATTTACGGCCTCCCTTGTGTATGTGGCTATTCCGCTCATACGCTGCAGATAATTGAGGGCTGTCCTTTCTCCCGAAAGCAAAGCCTTTACATCGGCGGTAACCTCTGCAAGAAGGGTACCTTTTTTCACGTTATCCCCATCCTTTACATAGGCTTCCATAGCAGCAAAAGGATCTAAGAGATAAAATACTCTAAAAAACACCTCCATCCCTGCTATGACACCATCTTGCTTGCAAAGAAGCTGAACTTTAGCTTTTCTTTCCTCTCTGACCACCGCATTGGTTGTAATATCTTCGCTGGAGATATCCTCCCTTAAAGCCTGCAATATCAGTTCATCCATATTTAACTTGAAGGTTATTTCGTTGTGCATTCTGTTCTGCCCTTTCTATCTCTCTGATTACCAGCTCTTTATTCTTCTCTTTTAACTTCTCATAATCTTTGTACCGGGTAAGGTCCAATGCCACTGATGGCAATTCCTCCCGACGGGACTTTGCTATATCCGTTGCTGCCTCTTTGGCAAAGACCAGGCTTTCAAGCAGGGAATTACTGGCCAGACGGTTTGCTCCATGGACGCCGTTACAACTGGTCTCTCCGGCCGCATACAGATTTTTCATAGAAGTCCTGCTGCTTAAATCCACTTCGATTCCTCCCATAAAGTAATGCTGTGCCGGTGTAACCGGGATGAGGTCCTTTGTAATATCAATTCCTTCTTCCAGACAGCGCTTATAGATATTCGGAAATCTTTCCAGGATTTTCTCCCGTCCCAGGTGGGTAAGGGAAAGCCCTACATAACTGCTGCCTTCTTTCTCCATCTGCTGCAGTATTTTTTGTGTCAGGATATCCCTTGGCAGCAGTTCCTCCGCAAAACGTTCTTTTCTGCCGTTTAAAAGGTATGCTCCCTCTCCCCTTACAGATTCGGAGATTAGGAACCGCCTTCCGGGTTTTTCAGAGTATAGAGTCGTAGGATGAATCTGAATATAATTTAAGTTCTTTAGATTAATTTTATGCCGAAGGGCTATTGCCAGGGCGTCACCGGTCAAATGAGGGTAGTTAGTAGAATCCTTATAAAGTCCTCCGATACCTCCCGTCGCCAGTACGGTAAAGTCAGCATCAAGCCTTAAGGGCAGTCCTTCCTTTGTCCTCACTATGATTCCGCAGCAGCGGTTGCCGCCGCATATTAAATCTATCATTTCAGTATGTTCCATCACAGTGACATTCTTCTTCTCTTTTACCCTGGCTAAGAGTTTGCTGGTGATTTCCTCCCCTGTTATATCCTTATGGTAAAGAATTCTTGGCAGAGAATGGGCACCTTCCCTGGTATAGAGAAGCTTTCCCTCCTTCTGTTCGAATTCCACTCCAAAGGACATCAAATCTCTTATCACCTCCGGGGATTTTTGTACCATCTGTTCCACTGCTGCCATACTGTTCTCAAAATGCCCGGCTTTTAACGTATCAAGTATAAAACTCTCATAATCCCCTTCTTCCTTTAATACGCATATTCCTCCCTGCGCCAGATAAGAATCACTCATCTCCGAAGAGCTCTTGGTAATCAGAAGAATCCTTTTATCCTCCGGCAGATTAAGGGCACAGTATAGACCTGCCACACCGCATCCAACGATAATAACATCTGCTTCCTTTTTCATTACAAGCCTCCTTTCCAAAGGTCGAACCCATGGATTCGCCGCTTAAATTCCAGCCTTGCAGTACAAGGCTGTATTATTGAACTGACATTTTCTGAGTCAACTCTCTAGTGTTTATTAGCCAGCTCCAGCATCCTCTCAAGGGGTTTATTAGCCTTGGAGCAGAGTTCTTCCTCTAATTCCACCACATTGGTCATATTTTGTAACTGCTCCAAAACCTTACCTACCGTTATCTTTTTCATATTTGGGCAGAATTGTCTGTGACCGACGGAGAAAAATCGCTTTCCGGGGTTTTTTAATTCCAGCTCGTAGAGCACTCCCATTTCGGTACAGATAATAAACTCTTCCCCATCACTCTTTGTGGCATAGTCTATAATACCGGAAGTGCTTCCGATATAATCCGCAAGTTCAAGAACCTCCCGGGTACATTCAGGGTGGGCCAGGACCCCTGCCTTAGGATATACCTCTTTTGCTCTCTTTACATTATCTACGGTTATACTGGTATGCACATGACAGAAACCATCACTTAGTATAAAATTCTTTTCTTTTATCTTACCGGCCAGATAACTTCCCAGATTCCCGTCAGGTATAAAATAAATATTGTGGTTTGGCAGTGACTTTACTATCTGTAATGCATTGGAAGAGGTTACGCACACATCGGAATGAGCCTTAATCTCAGCAGTAGAATTCACATAACACACCACTGCTAAATCCGTGGTTTCTTTTCTTATTCTCTCTATCTCATCGACATCAGCCATATGAGCCATAGGGCAGTCTGAGTAGGTGTCAGGCATAAGAATTGTTTTCTCAGGATTAAGCAGCTTGGCACTCTCTCCCATAAAGGACACTCCGCAGAATAAAATAGTACTTTGAGGTATCTCCGTTGCTATCTTACTGAGATAATAGGAATCTCCCACATAATCCGCAAGGGCTTGAATCTGCCCGTCCGTATAGTAATGTGCCAGTATTGCTATATCCTTTTCCTTCTTTAATTTCTCTATCTGTTCCATCATTGTTTCTATCACTCATCACTTCCTGTTATTTTTCTGTCTATTATAGCACCTGTCTTGTCACCTGACAAGTCTATTAAATTAATTGAAAATGTTATAGCTCAGACTTGTATTGAATACAACATCATGGAAATGGATGATGATTTATGAAATGATATTTACATTTTTAAAGCATTGTGATAGGATGATTAGAGATTTCAAGACCATATAACCAGTGTCAAAGGCGCGCATATGAAAAACTTAATGTTACATAAAAAGAAAATCTTACTTTATACTCTGCTGGCAATCTGCTGCTTATTTTCCCTCATATTTGTAAACAATGATTATAATTTTTATAAGGAGACCATCGTAAAGGTAACCACTGTACAAATAGTAAAAAAGGAAAAAATTACAGACTATTATAAGAATAAGGATATCCTGTACACTCAGCTTCTCACGGGTAAAATCCTAAATGGGACCTTAAAAGGTAAAACCATCGAGTTAAAAAACCAGTATTCCTATTCCGGGGCTGCCGATAACCAATATAAGGCTGGAGACAAATTATTTGTTTCACTGGACAACTCCAGTATTAATCCCGGCAAAAACGGTAGTTCTGAAGCCACTTCTGCAATCAGCGGAACCATTAATGGCCTTAAGAGGGATACCTATCTTGTATTTATAGCTGTTTTATTTACCATCTTTATCATAGCAGTCGGTAAGAAGAAAGGGCTTTTCTCCTTACTCAGCCTTATCTTTAATGTTGTACTTTTCTCTCTTGTTATGGATTTGTATTTAAAGGGAATCAACCTGTTACTGGTCTGCAGTATTGTGGTGATTGTATTTACCGT
The DNA here is from genome assembly GCA_023450835.1 of Bacillota bacterium. GTDB lineage: Bacteria > Bacillota > Clostridia > Lachnospirales > Lachnospiraceae > Anaerocolumna. The sequence continues at coordinate 16,865 of JAEXGM010000189.1, forward strand.
CTTCTCTCTTATTCTGGTAGGAGGGTATAACCAAAAGACTTTTACAGCCATTATTTCCACACTCCTTGGAACCTTCCTTACCCTTATCATTGCTTATATTGTTATGAAGGCAACTAACGAAAGAGGCGTAAGATATGAAGAGATGCAATTCCTGACCCATCCTCCTCATGAAATCTTTATGGCGGAGATACTGGTTGGCTGTCTTGGAGCCGTAATGGATGTATGCATTACCATCTCTTCTTCCATCTATGAATTATGCGAAACAAATCCAGAGCTTTCCTCAAAAGCTCTGATGGATTCCGGAAGAGAGATTGGAAAAGATATCATGGGTACCATGACTAATGTGCTTTTTTTTGCTTATGTCAGCGGAGGCATTCCTATGCTGTTAGTTTACCTGAAAAATGGGTTCCAGACCGGGTATAGCTTCTATATGAACCTTTCTCTGGAACTGATACGTGCTCTCACCGGAAGTATCGGTATAGTCCTTGCCATACCTCTTTCCCTGTTTACCACGGTATTCATACAGCAAAAATTCAGGAAAAGGAGAAGCCTGTATAGATGAATGTTATTGTCGTTTTAGCCGCTATTCTTTTTGTTCTCATGAAGTTAATCGGAAAAGAAAAGGGAACAAAGTCTTTTCTTTCCCTACTGATAAATTTCCTTATTATTTATGTTGCTATTATACTGATTGCACATAATGTGAACTCTATTGCGGTAACAGTCCTGGCATGTATCCTGATAAGCTATGTTTCTCTTTTCTACATTAACGGGAAGCATCCTAAAACTACCGCGGCTTTTTTATCGACTCTTATTACTTTGGCTATTTTGTTCTTCTTCATATACATTATTGGCTATGCAACAAGAATACAGGGTTTTAGTGAAGAGGAGTTCGAGGAAATCAGCCTTTACTCGCTCTATATTGGAACCAATTTCACAAAAATTGTTATCAGCACCATTATTATGAGTTTGATCGGTGCGATTATCGATACGGCTATCTCTATTTCTTCTTCCATGAATGAGGTATACCTTCATAATCCATCTATTTCAAAGCGCGAATTATATCAATCCGGCTTAAATATTGCAAGAGATATCCTGGGAACCACTACAAATACTCTTTATTTTGCATTTATAGGCGGCTATATGGCTCTTATCCTATGGATGAAAGACCTGCATTATTCCTTTGGCACTATTATTAATTCAAAAGTGTTCTGTTCTGAGATTATATCCATACTATGCAGCAGCCTTGGTGTTATCTTAATTATACCGATTACTGCAGGTATTAACTCCTATATTCTCCCTACCAGAAAACAAAACCCTGATAGTGATATTACACCTGAACTTTCTCAGGAGATGTCTGATAAAATCCAATCAGAAGACAGTGATAAAACAACCCTTGATAAAAATGTCATTTCATAAAATTGAAAGCAAAACAGAAAAGGGCTGTTTCTTTCTGCAAGATCAGAAGGAATCAGCCTTATTTTTATGATATTTACCGTGTTTCCAAATGGTTTATTATGGAAATATCTATTATAATAGTGTATTATAAGCTATAAGAAATACTATTTCAATTTACTTGAGGAGGAATCTAATGCTAAGATCAATGATGCAGGTTTATGTAAAAGGGAGTAATGAGGCTGTTGAACTGTATTTGGAAGCATTCGGGGCTGCTTTAGGCTTCAATGTTAAAAACCCTGAGGGCAATTATTATCATTCAGAACTTGATGTATGCGGACATACTCTGGCCGTTTCCGAAGCAGATGCCGGTGAGGACACCCCGATTACAGGAAATACCATGCAATTTTGTTTCCATTACGGAGAGGGAAATGAAGATACGGTAAGACATGCTTATGAAGTTCTAAAGGAAGGCAGCGAGATCCGATTTCCGTTAGGACCATCCGATTTCAGCCCCTTATGCACTGATCTCATTGACAAATTCGGCGTAAGATGGTGCCTCTTTGTGTAACGGCGTTTAATATTTGAAACAAAATCAAAGGATACTCTCTCCGGCGGGGTAATGCGTATATCCGTTGTTTCGCCGGGAAAGTATCCTTTTATATTGTCTGGATTACTCTTAGCATTTCCTGCAGGCATACATTGGAGACCTTCTGTAATTTCTTCTTATCTGCCAATAATCCCAGCTTCAGCTTCTCGCTTGTACTAAGAGCCAGTTGAAACAGTTCCTCCGAAATATCCTTCTGCATGAATGCTTCTTTCAATTCATCCATATCGTCCGTGCAGATTTTACCATCAGGATAAACTATCAAGTCCAAATACAAGTCATTGTAATAGACTATCCCGTCTTCATCAAGACCGGAATCTGCTATCATGTCAATATACCACAATATAATTTCATCTTTCTGGTCTATCAGAGCACTGATTACATAGTATTCCTTATCCGGCAGCAATGCCAGCCACTTCATACCGTCATCACCTACAAGGATATTCTCATTTTGAAAGTTCCAGCGGATTGGCTCTTTCACCTTATCCATACATATAAGCCGAACCATCCCATGAAAGAATGTGTTATCTACCCTTTGCTGACAGAATCTTTTTTGCGGCAGGCTATCATCCCACTCATCATATGTAAATCTTCTTCGCTTCAAGATTTTCTTCCTCCAACCCTTCACTTCTATCCTCTATAGCCAGCTGAATTTATAATCTCAGTTATACTGCTTTCCATTGGATATGTCAACTTTACACAGGCAGTTTCCTTTTCTATTCTTCCTAATCCGTGGCCCCATATCGCTGAAACTGTGACTCTTATTTCCTAAAAGTGCAGACAAGCCATGAATTTAGGTCCTATACTTACAAACACCAGTAAATAAAAAAGATATTGCAGAGTGTGAACTTTACAATATCTCTTCTATATTGTCAATTATAAATACATTACTTTTCAAACAAAAGCTAATATCTCTTTATCTTCATCAACACAAGATTCGATATCACTTGTGACGCTCCATGAAGTTATCCGTTTGTACTAAACAAAAATAATTCCTTGAAGTAGTCCATATCAATATTATTACTATCCGTGATATAAAATCTATTCTTATATATTATAGTATCCTGAGAAACTATTTGGAAATTATACATTTGTTTGTTGTCAGAGTAAATCTTTATATTGTATACCCACCCTTTATGCCCTAAAGAACTCCTATCAGAAACAAAATTCAAACCTGCGAATTTTTCTAAAGTTTCTCTGACTTTTTTTTCATCTTTAATTGTTAAACTCTGTGTTTTATACTGAATTATAATACTTGTTATATTATTAGAATCAATCATAAATACCTTATTTTTATTTTCATTAATTATATAAATTATTATAAGGCTTACACTTATTAATATCAGAGTTAGCCTTAGTCCTTTATTGCGCATTATACAAATCCTCCATGGACTTTGTTATTACTCCGGAATTTCACAATAATGATATAATTAACATTATTGTGAAATTAGGACGGAGTATGCTGTGAGAATTATATGCTTTTCAGACTAAATTAAATATACCTCTATTTTAAATAAACACACGAATCAACATAGGAATAGGCAACTAGAATCCTCCTATTTCCCCAACCGACTATTTAAATATAAATCCAGACCCGAATCTCATTGTATAACATCAGCACTTGCTGGTACATAATTTGCTAATTGTAACTTATAGCCTCTCTTCAACCATTATACTATTAGAATAGTGATTTTTATATATTTTGTCAATATTTAATTATATGATTAGTCATTTTTTCAATAAAAAAAGACATAAGGATATCAAACCTTACGTCTTTATGAAACACATATTATCCTGTAATTACACTCTGCTTGTCTGAATCTTCTGTGTTAATTCCTTCTCTTTTTGCTCTGCATTTGCTGCATATCCAAAGCTTGCACCAATAAGGGCATGGAAGCCATCCGGAATGGAAAGAGCTTCTTTTAAACTCTTATCGGCTTCAACTACCATGGCTATTCCCCAAACAATAACGCTTCCGATACCAAGGTCTGCTCCTGTTAACAGCATATTTTCCATCACACAGGATGCATTGGTATAATCAATGCCGGGAACCTCCGCTTCCTTGGAAGAAACTAAAATCAGGGTCTGAGCATTATAGAGAGGGTTTCCTTCTCTCTTCATCATTTCTTTGATTCCTGCTGAAATCTTATTAATTATGTCCTTGTCCTGAATTACTGCTATGTGTAAAGAATCATATCTTGCCATACCAACAGGTGCCGCACTGCCGGCAGCTAAAATTGTATCTATTTTCTCTTCTGCTATTTGCTCATCACTATACGCGCGTACTGATTTTCTCAGTGCAATGGTCTTCATTGTCTCCATCTGAAATACTCCTTCTGTAATATTTTTCGTTACAATAATATCACATTGTTTTTGTAATGTCAACTATTACAATTGACTTTTTTTTCGAAATCAGTTACAATCATATAGGGTGATAAAGAGTGAAGGAGAAAGCATTCACTCCCCCTGATTTTGTATGCGTGCTAAAGCACGCAGACGGGAGCCAAATATGCGTGTCAGTACACAATTTCCCATCGCAGTACATGCACTGATGATGGTTGCTTTTTTCCCGGAGAAGCGGATTACCAGTGACCTTGCCGCTAAAAGCGCAGGCTGTAATTCCGTTATTATCCGCAATATATTTCTAAAACTAAAAAAGGCCGAATTAATATCCATTAAGCCCGGCAGGAGTAAAATGGAGCTTGCAAAGCCTGTCAGTGAAATATCCCTTTGGGATATTTATGCCGCTGTGGAAACAGATGAAACGGATGAAATCTTTAAATTTCATTCCAATACTTCCTGTACCTGTCCCGTAGGCAGCAACATCCGCAGCCTCCTTATGTCTCATCTGGACGATGCAATTGCGGCTATGCGAGACGAATTATCAAAGATAACCTTGGAAGATTTGACAAAAGAATTAAAGTCCTTCCCCGATGATAAGCCCTCTTTACAGGTTTAAAAAGGGCAGAAAGAACAGATACTTATATTGTCCCAGCCTGTTTCTTTCTGCCTTTTTTTATTCCGCTCTTTTTTTATTCCGCTGCTTTTATACGCCAGCTAACTTCTTAACTGCTGCTTCTATATGCCAGCCAGCTTTTCAACTGCCTCATCCTCTGTGGAAACAAAAAATGTATCTTTGCCATGATTACTCTCATAGATCAAGTCTTTTAACGGCTTACTTGTATAGTGGGAGAAATCTCCGATAATAGCAATTTTCATATGGTAATTGATAAATTTCTGAAGGATCTCACCTGCAATTCCGGTACTCAGCCGAAAGAAATCTTCTGAAACAGCTGACTTATTTATAGCAATATGCCTGCTGCCGGTCTCATAATTTACAGACATTATAAAATCCAATGCGGACTGGGCGTCTGTTATAATAACTTCCTCACTTTGTATTATTGCAATTAAAGTGTTATTTCTTTCTAATGTATTAATGTTCATCTTATTCTTGTATGCTGTATTTACACTGAAATACATCCATACTCTCCTTTCTGTTGTAACAAATCCTTAGTCAGACTCCATCAGTATAGTAACTAATTCCATCATACTGTCTATGAATTTTACCGGCCCCCAAAGGAGTATCTTTAGCTGCCTCTCACTTTCATAGTATTTTACGTGGAGAGTAGAGTCCTGGAATTTTGCATCTCTGCTGTTCATAGAAGCAATAAGTGTATTGGAAAGCCTCATATACTCATTTTTACTGATGTCATTGATATCAATCACCGCCGACACCGTTATTTTTCTTTGGGCAGCATCTGCTGACACCGTATTCGCCTTAAACTCCAGTGACGAGTCCTCTTCTATCCTATCATCATCTGATTTTTTATTATCCTTATCCATAAATGTAGACAAGTCACTGTCTGAAATTCTCCACTGTTTACCGGCTTTTGTCGCACCCAGCTTCCCCTCTGCAATAAAATTTCTTATTGTTTTATGATGCATCCCCAGCAGATCAGCAACCTGATAAATTGTATAGAATATTTCTTTTGACATAATCCCTCCATGTGATAAGCTTTCAGGCCCAACTTCCAAGCTTATCGGTAGCTAAATATTAGCGTATTCCGTTATATTTGTCAACATTATATTGCTATCTATTGTATTTTGTTTCTATTTGTTTCTATCTATTTCTACTATTTCCATTCATCGCTATTTATTTTTATTTGCTCCGGCCTATTTCTACCATATTTATCACTTAGTAGTACTGCTATCCCTATATATAAACTAAGGCCAGCCTCTTATTCAGGCTAGCCTTGTTCAAATATATACAATATCTATTTATCAGTTTCATAATCTTTATAAATTATTGTTATTTAATCTATAGTGTTGCCAGCTTCCAATTAAAGGCACATTCTAAAGATATTCTCTATATCCTGCTGGTTTAAAGGTTTAAAGCCCGGCAGAACTCCATCTTCGCAGGCTTTCTTTGCCATGATGCCAAAGTTCGTATCGTCTATTCCCAATTCCGTTAAAGTACTCTGCAATTTCAGAGTATCAAATAAGAATTCTGAAATCATCTCGATGCTCTTCTTTGCCACTGTCATGGGTTCCAGATTTTTATCAATATCAAATACATTCACACCAAATTGATAGAACTTGGATACCGTAGTCTCATCTAAGGTGTAAGTAAGCCAGCGTGGTGTGAGAATTGCCAATCCCAGTCCATGGGTGATATCATAAAAAGCTGAAATCTCATGTTCCATCGGATGACAGCTCCAGGCCTGCCGTTTTCCGCCACCAATAAAGCCGTTAATTGCCCAGGAGGAAGCCCACATCAGGTTTGCACGGGCTTCATAATTCTCCGGTTCCTTCATGGCTGCCGGAGCGAACTTAATTATAGTCTTCATAAGTCCTTCCATAACACAGTCCAGCATATAAAGGTCCTGATTCATATTAAAATATACCTCCAGAATATGATTTAACATATCTGCGGCACCGCAGGCCGTCTGGTATTCATTAACGGAATAGGTATTGGTCGGGTCAAGAAAAGATACTTTAGGTAAAAGTACAGGATGTATCCTTCCGATTTTATCTTTGGTTTCAACATTAGTAATAACCCCGCCTGCATCCATCTCAGAGCCTGTAGCCGAAAGAGTCAATACCGAAACAATGGGAAGACAGTTGGTAATTGGCGCCTCACCTGTCATCAGATCCCACGCATCCCCATCGTAAAAGCTGGCTGCTCCAATGAACTTAGTTGCATCAATGGTAGAGCCGCCGCCTACAGCCAGTAACACGTCTATCTTTTCTTTTTTACAGATATCTGCTCCCCTGTTAACAGAAGTAACCCTGGGATTCGGCTCAATGCCGGAACACTCAAAGAGCTCTAATCCGCCTTTCTCCAATTCTGCTGTAATTTTATCATATAACCCTATTTTCTTGATGGAGCCACCGCCATAAACCATTAATACACGTTTACCGAATCGGCCTACTTCTTCCGCCAGATGTCCCAGCTGATTCTCTCCAAAATATACTTTGGTGGGAATATCATATACAAAATTATTCATAATCTTTCTCCTTGTCTTACAAAATATTTACCGTCCGGTTCTATAAACCGGCTTTCCTTTATATTATTATCACCAAATTATCTTAATTTACCTGTTTCTCAGCCTCATTGACACAGCGCAAGGCATTCAAAGAACGGGGATAACCGATATAGGGCAGGCATTGGGATATAATCTTTATTAAGAACTGCTTATCATTCCCTATTCTCATATTAGCCGCCCCATGGCTTGTTAACTGCGGCTCACAGCCACCCTGAGCTGCAAGAAAACAAAAGGTTATCATCTCCCGTTCTTTGTAATCAAGCCCCTGCCTGGTATAATAGTCTCCAAAACAATTGGCCGCAAGCCATCGGTTAATATGCTGTACCTCCTCTGGCCCTGACTGATAAAAATCTTTCATTCGCTCACCAAAGATATCAACCTGCGCCTGATTTCCATTTTCCAAACGATTTTCTGCATTCGTGGTCGACTGGTTCTCCAACGGAAGCTTAATCCCTCTGGCAGTGAGGATATCGTTTACAGCATGAAGATACGGATACACCCTTCCAATTCCCAGATAAGCCACCGCCTGATATACAATTTCCTTCACTTCTACCGGTGTTACTCCAACTTCAAGAGCCGCAGTAAGCATCACCTTGAATTCATCTATTCCCTGACATCCAAGAAGTGCGGCCAGTATTGCCATCATCCTGGTTCTGTCATCCAAATCATCCTGCCTGACCACCTCATCGAAGGCAAAGTTATCAAATATTTCAACAAATTCAGGGTCTGTCTGTAATAACTTCGATTCGTATTCCGGAAACATTCTTCCATGATACTCTTTTGAAAATTCTGAGATTGACATAATAAACCTCCCTTTATAATCTCTTTCCAACTTCATACACCGTTTGCATTACAGGAAGTTTTACAATGTCTCCCTTTTCCCATGCTCCGGTCCCATAGAATACACCCTTTTCTTTCGCTCCGGGAAGACAATCCAAGTATCCCCTGAGACCTGCTAATGCAGGCTCCATGGCTTCACGTCTTAAATCCGCCGCTGCCACAGCAAAATAAAAGTCCTTATTCCTGATTTCTTCATATCTTGGCAGACATCTGTCAATGAATATCTTCATCTGCGCATCCATGGAATAAAAGTATACCGGGGTGGCAAGCAATATGGTGTCTGCCTGAATCAGCTTCTCCAAAGCTTCTTCCATTTCATCCTTTTGTACACATTTAGCAGTTCTTCTGCATCCATAGCAAGCCGTACAGGGGCTTAACTTCATTTTGGACAGGCTTATTTTTTCCGCCTCATAGCCGGCTTCTTCCGCCCCCTTTAAGAACTGATCACATAATATATCCGAATTGCCGCCTATTCTTGGGCTTGCACTTACTGCTAATACTTTCATTTTACAATCATGCCTTTCCCTGAACCTACAAGTTCAGCCCTATGTTCTGTCAAATATCCGGCTGACTTCTCCCAGATAATCTCTAATCGTTAAATGCTGAGGGCATACAATTTCACATTTGCCGCATTTTATGCAATCGGCGGCCTTCCCTTTTCCATTGGTGTACACACCGTAATACCAGTCGCTGTTCCAGTCTTTGTATTGCTTCTTTGCGTTATAACAGGCAAACAAATCCGGTATGGATATACTCTTCGGACATTCGTCAATACAGTATCTGCAAGTAGTGCAGGCAATATTATCCTGGGACTTTAACATTTCTCTGACACGGTCTATCATATCGAATTCCTCTTTGTTAAAATCCTTGAATTCTTTCATATAACTGATATTGTCCTGTACCTGCTCCCTATTGCTCATACCGCTTAGTACCATAAATACCTTTTCAAAGGAAGCGCAGTACCGTATGGCATAACTTGCAAGGCTGGCTTCGCCGTTATAACCGGATAGCAATTCTTTTGCTTCTTCCGGAAGATTGACAAGCACTCCGCCCTTTACCGGTTCCATTACAATTACCGGCTTATTGTATTTTTCACACACCTGATAGCATTTATAACTTTCGATTACCGGGTCATCATAATCCGCATAATTAAACTGTATCTGTACCACTTCAACATCCGGCTGCTCACGGAGTATTTCCTCCAGCACCTCTGCCTTATCATGAAAAGATATGCCAATATGCTTGATTCTGCCTTCTTCTTTCAGTTCTCTTGCTATCTCAAAAGCATGGCACTCTACATATTTCTGATAGAAGTCATGATTCATAGCATGCATCAGATAATAATCAAAATACTGAACGCCAGTATTGGCAAGCTGCTCCTCAAATAAAGGTCTGATTTCTTCTTCCTTCTTAAAAAAGTGTGTGGTAAGCTTATCCGTAAGGATATAAGAATCTCTTGGGTATCTCTTAACCAGGCATTCTCTTAAGGCAATCTCACTTTTTCCACCTACATAACCATGGGCAGTATCAAAGTAATTGAAACCTTCCTTTAGAAATAAATCAATCATTTGTTTAAACTGTTTGTAATCCACTTCCTCCATTCCTGCCTTTTCTCCGGCTTTCATGGGAAGTCTCATACAGCCAAATCCCAGCTTCTTCATTTTAACAACCACGTCCTTTCGAGTACCTGCTGCTTAACACCCAGGCACATAATCTAACCAATCTTTATTCATGTAAAACAAGTTTATCTTGGTGGCATCTTCATGATATCATTTGGAGTTAGCTCCAAGGCAAGAGGAAATTGAAATTTCTTGAAATTTGCATGGGATTAAAGTTAAATGAAAAAGGTTTTTTTATGGTGAAAAGAGAAAGGAACAGCAGAAATGCTTATAATACAAGCATGGGCAAGAACCAATAAAAAATGGCCTTGCCCATAGCAACAATGCAACAAATCCTCGTTATTAACCATCAATTGAATAAAACGTTCTTGCTGCCAGGTAAAAAGATTATCTGTTATCAACCTTTTCTGGATAAAGGTCATGGTTTACCAAGCGGTTAAAAGCAATTTCCTCCCATTTGGTATTTGCCTGTCCATAATTGCAATAAGGATCTATGGAAATACCGCCTCGAGGAGTGAATTTCCCCCACACTTCAATGTATTTCGGGTCCAAAAGTTTAATCAAATCTTTCATAATCACGTTTACACAATCTTCATGAAAATCTCCATGATTTCGAAAACTAAATAGATAAAGTTTTAATGACTTGCTTTCAACCATGTTAACGTTTGGTACATAGGCTATTGTAATGGTCGCAAAATCAGGTTGTCCGGTGATTGGGCAAAGACTTGTAAATTCAGGGCAATTAAATTTAACAAAATAATCATTCTCCAGGTGCTTATTCACAAACGTTTCCAATATCCCCGGATTATAATTCATTTCATATTTTGTTCCATTATTCCCTAATAGGGTAATTCCAATTGTTTCTTCATTATTTCTTCCGCTCATAATTCCCTGTCCTTTCTCCTAAATGGCCGGATCGCTTATGCCATTTTTTTCAAAGGCTCTGGCGCGGTCAATGCATGTACCACATGTTCCGCAGGGTTTCTCCCCACCTTCATAGCAGCTCCATGTCAATTCATAAGGTACTTGCAGTTCTATTCCTTTTTTTACAACATCTGCTTTTGTCCACGAAACAAAAGGAGCCTCAATACGTAACTGTTTTCCGCTCCCCTCATATATTGCTTCATTCATTGCCTTATTAAATGAGCTGCTGCAATCCGGATATGCATTTCCAGCTGCATCATCGCTATGTGCTCCATAATAAATAATACTACAGCCTTTTGATAACGCAATACTGGCAGCCGTGGATAAGAACAAACCATTTCGAAATGGTACGTAAGTTGATACAGGACTTCCGTTTGCCGTCTTAAGCTGTTTCGCATAATCACCTTTGGGAATTTCCTTCTCCGAATGATCCAAGAGACAACATTCACTATATTCAAAGATCTTGGCTAAATCCAGATGGATATATTCAATCTGATAATGTGCTGCTATTTCCCTGGAAACTTCTACCTCCTTCGAATGCTTTTGCCCATAGGATATGGACAATGCAATTACATTTTCTTTTCCATATTTATCAATCGCCAATCCAAGGCATGTGGTACTATCCACCCCACCACTAAATAAAACTAATACTTTCATACATAATCTCCTGTCTGTTCTATTTTAAACGCATTTGTAAACTAACATCTGTCTGAAAGCGGCCACGTAAAGTCGAAGTCTGTGTTTTCGCAGAAACTTTCTTAATTCCTCTGGCGCTCATACAGCTGTGATATCCCTCAATCAAGACTGCAACATCTTCTGATCTGGTAATTTGCTGCATGATTTCAACAACATCCGAACCAATCCGCTCCTGAAGCTGCAGCCGCTTCGATACCATGTCCACAATTCTTGCAATTTTACTTATACCGATTACTTTACCATTTGGCACATAGGCCACCAAAACCTTCATATCATATATCAGTGCTAAATGATGTTCACAATAACTGAAAATATCAATATCTCTCACCACGATTAAGTCCTGGTTACCTGGAACAAATTCCAAATCTTCTTCAAATGTTTTATGAAACATCTCCGCAATTTCATGATTACTATAATTCATTCCTTCAAATATCTCTTCATACATATGTGCTACCCGTTCAGGAGTATTCTTTAACCCCTCACGGTCAGGATTATCACCCAATGCTGCGATAATACCTCTAACATGTTCTTTAATTGCTTCTGTATCTATTGCCATTTCTCTTCTACCTCATTTCTATACTTATCACTGGAATTGTGCAATTAAACACCCCTTTTATTTGGCTCCCATATCACTTTGTGCATTTGCAATTGCATGGTTACACCATTCATACAGTTTTGTATTAAATAATTCACTATTTCTTCTAAGTTGATTTTTCCAAAAACAGGGCTGACATATATATGGCATTTCGTTGTTAAATCATATGCTTTTATGACTTCCTTTGCACGATTTAAATCCTCAGTACTTCCCACCACAAATTTTACCGTATCTTTTTTGGTAAGCAGAGCAAAATTTGAAACTAACATTTTAGCTTCCATTAAGCTTCCCGGAAGCTTATAGTCCATCGTAAATGCAGGTGGATTGTCTATACCAGCAAAAGAACTTAATTCTATACTTCCGTTGGTCTCAATTTCAATGTGCAGGAACTGATCTGCTGCTAATAAATGAAGAAGTTGTAATATATCAGGTACAAGTAACGGTTCCCCACCCGTCAAAGTCACATTTTTGATACCCGTCTCTTTAATATAATCTTTGATTTGCTGCTCCGTCATGAATGTAAATGCTGCATCATCCTCATTCGCCCAAGCAGTATCACAAAAGGAACAGGAAAGATTGCATCCTTGAAACCTGATAAATACTGCTAACTGTCCTGCCAAAATACCTTCCCCGTTAATACTCACAAATTTCTCGACCACTTTATATTGTGCCACTTTAATTCTCCATTGCATCTTAATTAATAGGCAACAAGTTTTGCAGGATTTTACTCCTCATAGGAAGCACAATTATTTGGTGTTTCATAAACTGTTGCAGATTTCACCTGATAACCTCTACGCTCCATTCTATCATAGAAATATTTTGCCATGTTTTCTGCCGTAGGCCGAAAATCCAGCATGACAATCTGAAAACCTTCATCTTCCAATGCCGCAACTGTTCCAGGTTTCAATGTATTTTTCTCTATAATAAACACATGGTCCAAGAAATCTACTTCTTCTTTTATATCTTTCTTTAGCTGAGCAAAATCAACAAGCATCCCCTTCAACTGCTGATTGGTCTGCAAGGTCAAGCTCTTTACTTCAATTACAACTTGCCATCTATGTCCATGTATATTACTGCATTTCCCTTCATAGCCAGCTAAAAAATGTGCTGAATCAAAGCTATGTTCCGTTCTTAAACTATACATAAATTACAATCCTTTCCATAAAAAAATAGGCATATAAACTATGCCTATTTTTGTCATCATATATTGATAAAGTGAGAGAAATTAATGCCCTATACCAATTAAGATAATATTTAATAAAGCCCTAGTTTTGTTTAGAGACAGGATGGTGCAAATGAACTGTCTTTATTTTGTTTTAGAAAGTATACCACCTACTGCCAGGTAGTGTCAAGCTTACCTCTATACTTCTGTTTCCACCTCTTCAGAGTTATTATTGTCTTGACATGATATAATAAGTATACTATAATTAATTGTATACAAATAAGTTGAACTTAATTTAATGTTTTTTATAAGGTTTAAAATTTATCCCCATAAACTTAAAGGCAGCTCTCACCCAAATAAACCACATAAGGAGTGTTTCTATGAATATTTATGATTTTACTGTAAAAGATAAAAATGGAAATGAGGTCTCTTTAGAATCTTTTAGAGGCAAGGTACTGCTGGTAGTTAATACTGCTACGAAGTGCGGACTGACACCCCAATATGAGCAATTGGAAGCCATCTATAAGAAATATCACAATCAAGGTCTTGAAGTTTTGGATTTTCCCTGCAATCAATTCAAAGAACAGGCACCCGGTACAGATGAAGAAATTCATAGTTTCTGCCAGTTGACTTACGGAACAACCTTTCCCCGTTTTGCCAAAATTGATGTAAACGGAGATACCGCACATCCTCTTTTTGCATGGCTTAAAAAACAAGCTCCTATCGACAAAGGCAATGAAGAGACTCTTGTGTTTGAGGCACGGGTAAGCGGTTACTCTCCCTTCAAAGAACCGGGAGATATTAAATGGAATTTTGGTAAATTCTTAATTGATCGAAGCGGAAATGTTTCTTCCCGTTACTCTCCGGCTTATGTTCCGGAACAACTGGAAGAAGAAATTGAAGCCCTGTTAAAAGCAGACTAAGTTTTTTATGCCTATTATAAATGAAAGCAGGCGAAGAATACCGATTCCGGAATATTCTTTGCCTGCTAAAAAACAGCTATAAACTTTTTTACTTGCCGCTAAACAGCAAGCACTGTCTCTTCCATCTCTTTTACTCCGGCATATCCTCTGGAAAAAGGCGCTGTTTTTTCAAAAGAGGAAGTCAATTGATAATGCATCTTTGTCTCACCGCTGAGCCTTATTCCTTCTAATATTTCCAATGCGTGATAAGCCATTTCCTTGCTGGCTCTATGTTTTCTGCCCTGGCGGATTGCCCAGGCCATCTCAGCCGCACCCAGTCCGCGGCATTCCCCGGAGAAAGGATGAGACTGCTGCATAACAAAAGGCTCATCATTCCCCTTTAATATCACCTTAACCTCACCGCCAAAAAGATTCGGGTCATTCATATAAATCACTCCCATAGTTCCAAAGATAACAAGCGCCGGCTTTTCCGGTGTAAGCTGAATGGAATTGGAATCAAATAAGAGGCTTCCCACCGCACCATTTTCAAATTCCAGTGTCCCGGACATAAGGTTCTCACATCCTATGGTAAAACTTTCATCAAAGCGCTCTGTATAGAAGTAATTCCTGTCTTTATTCCTGGTATCCATTATACCTGTTACCGCCTTTACAGGTCCTAATATACTAAGCAAAGCCGTAACATAATAAATTCCAACATCAAAAGCAATTCCTCCGCCTGCCTGAGTTGTAAAGGGAGACAGCCCTGCAAACAGGTTGATATCCCGGTTTAACACACCATAGCAGGAGGTCACCTCACCAATCATGCCGCTCTCCACTACATAACGGGCGGTTTGAATAGCCGAACCTAAGAAAGTATCCGGAGCAACTCCTAAATACAAGTTTTTCTCCTCCGCTGTCTCCACCAGTTCTTTGGCTTCTTTTAATGACACTGCCATAACCTTTTCCGTATAAACATGTTTGCCTGCCTTCAGAAGCCTTTTATTTATTTGATAATGGGACTGAGCTGTTGTAAGGTCAATTACCAGTTCGATGGAAGTATCCTCTATCACCTCTTCCATTGTCATAACTCTAATGCCATACTTTCTGGCTGCTTCGTCTGCCTTTCTGGCATTTAAGTCACAGCATCCGACTAACTCTATGATTTTAAATCTGGCTGTCAGCGTAGCCATATAAGCATCGCTAATCATGCCGCATCCTATAATTGCTGTTCTGACCGGTTGAATATTCATAGGAAAACCATACCTTTCTCAAATCCTGCAGGCTTTTGCCCCAGGGATAAATTTGTGTAAGAAAACTACTTTCTAATAAACCACATATGCTATATATTTTCCGTCCGGCGACCAGGAATTGACATTGATTGTCCCCTGTCCTCCCATGAATTCCGCCAGTATCCTGTCATTCTTCCCGTCAATATCCATTATACGGAGCTGGACATGTTTATCCGGTAAATGTTCCTCCGGTTTCAATTCATCAAGCCGGTAAGTCAGGTATACAACTCTGTCCCCTTTCGGAGATACATGGGGAAACCAGCAGTTCATTTCAATATTCGTTATCCGCTGCTGGTCACTGCCATCCCTGTTCATAGACCAAACCTGCATAAGCCCTGACCGTGAAGAATTGAACCAGATTCTTTCTCCTTTGGGGTCATACTCCGGACCGTCATCCAGTCCCGGGGTGAAGGTCAGCCTCTTTTCGCTGCCGCCCTCCGCAGGTATGGTATAGACATCATATATACCGTCTCTCTCGGCACAATAAGCCAGTTCTTCTCTGTCAGGTGACCACCCGTGCAAATAACTTGGTCCCTTTGGAGTTATGCATCTGGGAACTCCGCCCTCGACAGGCAGAATATATATTTTAGATGCGGCTGATTCTCTCTCAAAATGGCTGATAGCCAGCATGCTGCCGTCTGCTGATAACACATGGTCGTTATTGCACTGATTGGCAAAGTCCGTATCAATACAACTGATATTTCGTGTTTCAAGTTCAAAGCGATATATAAGACCCTCGCTGTTATAGATTAAGGCTTTCCCGTCCCTTGTCCAGTTAGGCGCCTCAATTACACGGTCAAACTGTCCTAATACTGTCCTGTTTCCTGTGCTGACTTCCATAATCTCCAATGTACATTCCTGCTTTCTGCTGCTCATAAGTTCTACCTTATATCCCCTTTCATATTGGTTATTGTTTCTTCTTCCTGTAAATCTTCCATGCCACTTCCAACACATCCCATGTTTGGGCCGAGGATTTCGCAGGCACAAACATGTGTGTGAATTATGCTTTTCAATAATTCACTCTAACTGCCATATCACTTCCAACCCGTCTCATGTTTGGGCCGAGGATTTCGCAGGCACAAACATGTGCGTGAATTATGCTTTTTAATAATTCACGCATTACTGCCTCATATGATTTATACTTAATTCTATTCCCAGCTTCTCCTTCGCTGCCACATAGCTGTAGAACCCTGAGCCAAAGTCTCCGACATGATAGGGTTCTCCTACGCCGATAGCCTCTAACCGCTTATATATCTCCTCCGGCTCTTTGACAAAGATGCAGACATGAAATACACCGGTGCCGTTCTTCTCCAGAAAATCCCTCCAGGGGCTGCTTCCCTTTCCCGGCTCTATCAGCTCCAGAATAATATTCTCAAGCTGGTACTTGGCTACACGGCAATCCTTATAATCCACAGGTTTACCATAGGTCACATGGGAAATACCATCAGGAAAGATTATCTCTACTTTCTCTTCCTCAACTCCCAATACCTTAGCCCAATTCTTAAGTGCCGCATCTACATCCTCCACCACTATACAAATCTGTGTAACCGTAGAAATCTGCTCTGCCATAAACCGCTCCTCCTCTTGGTAAATATAGTGTGTTAACGTTAACATGTTTCTTCTAATAGAACTGAGAAAGCATATTGCAGTTCTCAGTTAATTATAAAACTATATTTCTTTTACCGTTCCTCTATCCACCACCACCGGTTTTATCAAAGATTTTCCGGAAGCTGTACTATCATCAGCTATTCTTTTTGTGAGATAATCCACCGCCTGTCTTCCAATCTCTTCGCAGGGCAGCCCCATGGAAGATATGGGAGGTGCCAGAATTGCCGACAGTGTGTTATCATACCCTATAAGTGAAAGCTCCTCCGGTATCCTGATTCCCTTCTTATAACAAAACTGCATAACACCACAGGCATATATATCTGAAGTCATAAACAGAGCTGTTATCCCGTCTTTCTCTGATAACAGTTTCGCTATTCCTTTTTCACCTTCTTCAATTGAATAGGCTTTTGCCATATAGATTCTGGAGGGTTCGGCTGAAATCCCTCTGTCCGTCAATGCCTTACAGTATCCCTCATACCTTAGCTTTTCTACTTCATGCCAACTGTTCATGCCAAGGAAACCAATTCTTTGGTGACCTTTATTCAGGATATGTGTGACCGCTTCATAGGCACCATTAAAATCATCCACTCCGACACAATCTACGCCCGGCAGGTTCTGCGTCCTTTCAATCATAACTACCGGAATGCCTGCAAGTGTAAATTTCTCAATGACATTGGAGGTTATAAAAGAATTGGAGGTTATAATAACGCCATCGACCTGATGGCCGATCAGCTCCTCCACCTGGCGCTTTTCTTCTTCCCTGTCACCATGACTGGCAAGAGTCAGCACATAATAGCCCTTCTCATAGGCACAGGTATCCACAGCTCTTGAAATCTGTTCAAAGAGCATATTCTGATTAAAGAGTGTCATATGTCCGATAAGCTTGCTCCGGCTATTTTTTAGACCCTGGGCAATTTTATTGGGGACATACCCTGTTTCCTCAATGATCTTTTCAATTTCCTTACGCTTTTCTTCGGAGACATAGCCATTCTTATGTATTACTCTACCTACGGTTGCCAGGGAAACCCCCGCCCGCTTCGCAATGTCTTCCATTTTAATTCCGGGAATACGCATCATCTCCAATGTGTTAACGTTAACACATTCTAACATTTATTTTTCTTGTTGTCAATCTGCTGCCTTTCATCTTCCCATATTTTTTACAGCGGCAAACTCCTATCCAACAGAAGCATCTGCTTATCAGCAGCCTAACTTCCTTCGTTTCCCGGGTCATCACTGGAAAGGGAGCTGCTGCTCCCATAGATTATCCATCTATTTTTGCAGCAGCCCCTTTCTTATCCAGTTCATATTCAATACAAATAGGATATTCCCTGTTATCGCTTAGCTGCAAACTGGCATTGATGCCATAGATTTCTTTGAGGCTCTCCTTCGTGATTACCTTAGCGGGAGATCCCATGCAAACAATCTTTCCTTCCTTCAGCCCGATAATATTGTCTGCAAAGCGGCAGGCATTATTTAATTCATGGAGCACAATGACTATGGTAATATTTCTGTTTTGGTTAAGGCGTTTTAATATTTCAAGAACCTCCAGCTGATAGGACATGTCCAGGTAGGTGGTAGGTTCATCCAGCATGATAATATCTGTTTCCTGGGCAAGAGTCATCGCAATCCAGGCTCTCTGCCTCTGGCCTCCGGATAAGGAACCTATCTCGCGGTCTGCATATTCACTCAGTTCTGTCTCTTCGATGGCCCATCTGATAATATCCTTATCATGACTTTTTAACCCGCCGATCATTTTCTGGTGTGGAAATCTTCCAAAGGCTATCAGCTCTTTTACAGTAAGTCCCGGAGGGCATACCGGTCCCTGAGGCAGAAAGGCGACCTGGGCGGCCAGTTGTTTTTCTTTCTGACTCTTCATATTCTTCCCGTTCACAAAGACATTTCCACCCCTAGGCGGCAGGATTCTTCCGATGGTTTTCAGCAGAGTTGATTTCCCACAGCCATTGGCCCCAATAATAATACTGATTTTTCCCTTGGGTATGGACAGGTTCATATCGTTTATAACAAGGGCTTTCTCATAAGCCACAGATAAATTTTCAACACGTATAGCTTCCATATTCATTTTCTACAGCCCCTTTTCCTTCATCATCAAATAAATAAAATACGGTACTCCAAATACCGAAATGGTGATTCCCGCCGGTATTTCAATGGGAGAAAATAAATTTCTTGATACGGCATCAGCTAACAATACGATAATAACACTGAGTATTGCAGATACCGGAAGGTAGTTCTTATGGTAGGGGCCAACCAGCTTTCTTGCCATGTGGGGGCATATCAGGCCCAAGAAGCCAATGTTTCCCGCAAAAGCGGTCGCACCTCCGGCAAGAATCACCGCACAGCTTAAGAATTTTTTCCGTTCACCGTTTAACTTGAGTCCCAGAGCTGTACAATGCTCCTCGGATAACTGGAGAACATCCAGCTTCTTATAATTTGCCAATACTACGGTAAACAGGACAGCGGTAAGAGGAAGTATAATTTTGGCATAACTCCAGCCGGCTCCCCAAAGACTTCCTGATGTCCATACAAGTACCCTGTTATAATCTCCTACGCCGCCGCGAAAAGTTACAAAGGTAATCATTGCATTAAGCCCGGCATTTAACCCCAGTCCCACCAGTAAAAGTCTTCTGGGTCTTACCCTGTCCCTGCTGGATAGCAGATAGATTACAGCGGCTGCTATCCCTGCACCAATAATTGCCATAAAAGGCAGAGCATAGACAGATAGCTTTCCTAATTCACTATAGTAATCCGCCGTCTGCAAGGTAATAAAAATAACGGCAGCCACTGCCGCTCCGGCATTTATACCAATAATTCCGGCATCTGCCAGCTCATTTCTTGTAATGGTCTGCAATATGGCCCCGGCGGTGGATAAGCAGACAGCTACAGATATCCCAACTAACATTCTTGGAGTCCTGATGGAAAAAAGAGCTGTATTTTGCAGCTTGGTCCCTTTCCCCAAAAAGGTCCTGATAATATCCGATGGTGATATCTTATAACTTCCCCAGCTTAAATAAAGCAGCAGAGCCCCAAGGAACAAGGCAGACAATATCACCACTGTTAAAAGTCTCTTTTTTACCATTTAACCCCTCTCTTTCCTGGCCGCAGCAATAAAAAAAGGTACCCCGATTAATGCTGTAAACATACCAACGGGCATTTCATAGGGTGAGATTGCCAGTCTGGCGGCAATATCCGCATAGGTTAAAATGACTGCTCCTAATAAAAAGGAAGCCGGAATTACCTTTCGGTAATCTTCTCCCAGTGCTTTACGTACAATTTGAGGGACAATCAGGCCTACAAACCCAATATTTTTACCGACAGCAACTGCTGCGGCACACATGGGTATCATGATAAGCAGGGTATATAAGCGAATCTTTTCCGGGTTCTGCCCCAATCCCACCGCCACATCATCTCCCAGACTTAAAATATTGATTTTGCCTGACAGGAGAACGGCAAGCAGCAAACCGGCCATTCCTATTATAAGAATCAGCCTGAAATCTGACCAGCCGGCATTCCGGAAGCCTCCCCCGATCCAAAAGCCTAAGAGCTGGGCTTTATTAGATAACAATCCTATAATAGTGGTGAGCGACAGAAAAAAGGTACTGAGTGCAGTACCTCCCAAAAGTATCTTTGTAATAGAACTGCTATTTGCCCCCTGAGAAAGGAAACCGATAACAAGAATTCCACTAAACACAGCACCAATAAGAGCTGCTGCCATAACGCTGCCGGTACTGATTAAAATACCGGTGGCGTAAAAGACCGCTACAGCCAAAGTCGCTCCCTGACTGACTCCTAAAAGAGAGGGTTCCGCTATCGGATTTCTTGTTACTCCCTGAATCATAGCTCCGGTCACTCCAAGAACTCCTCCGGTAAAGAGGGCACAAAGAGCCCTTGGGATACGGACATCTCTTATAAGAGTTAATTCCAGTTCATCACTGCGGCCAAAAAGGCTCTCTCCTATCTTAGATATACTAATGTGGGCTGCCCCCAGGACAATGCCCAGAAGCAAACCCACCAGAAGAAGAAAAGTACAGCTAAGAAGAAAGATTATTGTACGTTTCTTATTTTTCTCCATTTAATAACTCCACGATTTCATCCAGTAACAAATCCCTTCCAATTGAGCTGTAACCCTGTACAAAATAAGGGGAAGAAGGAAGGTTGATAACTTTACCTGCTTTCACCGCCGGAAGGCTGTTCCATATCGAATTCTCCTTCAATGCCGCCAGGTCCTCATCCGTAGCCAGTACAAAGATATAATCGGCTTTGATTTCTGCAAGCCCTTCATATGTAACTACAGGAAGACTGATGTCGCTCTGGGCAGGCATTCCTTCCGGTTTCTTTAAGCCCATATCATCATACAGAACTGTTCCGAAACCAGCTCCGTCAAAGACATAGAACTGTCCGCCGCTTGCTAAGAAGGAAAGATAGGAAGTATCTTCACCTAAACTGCTCTTAATCTTGTCGCCGTTTTCCTTTGCTTTCTTGTCATAAGCCTCAAGCCAGGTATTTGCTGCATCTTCCTTGCCAAAGAGCTTAGCAAAGGATTTTACATCATCTTTCCAATTCAAGGCTTCCAGCTGTATCATAACGGTAGGTGCAATTTCCTTTAAGGATTCGTACATCTTTTCCTGTACGGTCGATATGATTATCAGATCCGGGTTCAAGTTCATAATAGCTTCAACATCCATAGTATCCTGCATACTGTAACCAACTATGGCAGCACCGGCCAGGGTATCTTCCAGATAAGAAGGAAACTTGGTGTAATCATAAGCGTCACTGTTGGCAGTCCCGACAACCTTATATCCAAGAATGGAAAGGATATCGCTGTTTCCGCTAAGATCCACGATTCTCTGGGGATTTGCAGGTATTTCCACCTCTCCCTTTACATCCGTAACAGTTATAGTACCTTCCGTATTACCGGCAGCTTCACTTTCTGCTGCTCCGCTTCCTGTATCAGCATCCCCCGCTGTTTTTTCACTGTTTTCCTGTTTATCTGTATTTACTGCTTCGCTGCCTGCTGTATTGGCGCTGTTGTTCTTACCCGCACAGCCTGTCAGAAGCACAGTTAACAGGAACACTGTAATAAGAGTTTTAACGATGGAACCTTTTCTCATTTTGACCTCTTTCCGGTATATGCCATCTTTCTTCCTACTTCCCATAGGAAATATGCCATACCCTTTTATATGTAATTTTGTTTTATAATGCCTGCTGCAAACGAGTATCATTGTAATTGATATTCATTTTCATTTCAAGCCTTGCATCTGATTTCATTCTTTTTGCATCCGATTGAAATAATTCTTGTCTTATTATCCTTGATTTATTATACTGTTTAAAGGGAAATAACTCATAGTTAAGTTAAGGTCAAGAGGTGCCGGAATTATGGTTGTGAAATCAGCAAATGAATTTAAAGACAGGGTACTAAAGGAACTTTCCTTTACTCCCTTAAAGACGGATAATTACATAATGTATTCGGATAAAAATAAACCTGAGAACGGTGTTCTGGTCAGTTATGACAGAGAAGGCTATTATAATCTGGGGATAGCAGACTATACCATACCTAAGAATTTTTCCGTTACTTTTGACAATCCTGCCCTATTAATACGTTTTGGCCTGGTTTATAAGGGAGTAACAAATTTTAAGCTTGCAGACAGCTCTCCTTCCTCCTTCTCACCCTCCTCCTTTTTCGTAATAGAGAAGGATTTAAAGGGAAAACAGGCCTGGAAGAAGGGACAGCATTTTCATGGTACGGAAGTTACCATATACGAAAGATATATTAGAGAAGTGATAGAACCGAATTTTCCCGGCATTCTTGATTTGTATAGTCTGTTTAAGAATTATACCTACCTGTACCTGCCTTTAGAAATAGCAGATATATTGCGGAGGTTGGAAAGCCTGTCCCGTGACAATGCTTTAAACAGCATTTACCTGGAGGCCAAAATCCTGGAATGTATTGCTGTTTTGATTAACGAAGTAAAGAAATCTCCTGAAAATGCCTTCAGCAGTCAAATTAATTACGGAAATATCCGGATAGGAAACCGGCTGCTGAAACTTACCTCTTCTGATATCCGTGCCGTACAAAAAGCCCAGGAAATTATTTCTCTGGAATACAGCAATCCTCCCGGTATCAGAATTTTAAGTAAAAGAGTATTCCTAAATGAGCAGAAATTAAAAGCCGGTTTTATGAAGCAATACCACATGACCATCGGCGAATATACCACCCACGTCAGGATGATGTCCGCTGCCAACCTGCTTTCTACCACCGATTTAAGCATTGACAGTATTGCTAAAAAAACCGGCTACGGGTACCCTGCCAACTTTTCCAAAGCCTTTCATAAATTTTATGGAAAAACTCCTTTACAATTCCGTAAGACCCAGTGAACAAATGTAAAAGAAGCAGGATGTATTATACCTCCGCATAACAAACCCCAACCGTACCGGGCCCGCAATATACTCCTACAATGGCACTGATCTGCCCGATAAGATATACATTCCTGATACCCGGGTTCATGCGAAGTCTGCTGCATATTTTATCAGCATCCTCTTCCACATTTCCATGAATGACATAGGCATCGCATTTATTTTTAGCGGTGTACTTATCACCCATTTCTATCAGACGGTTAATGGACTTTACTCTTCCTCTGATTTTCTCACAGGTATAGCATTGTCCGAATTCATCATCAAAGCTTACAATGGGCTTGATATTAAGAATATCTCCGATGGTACCGGAGATTTTACCGATTCTTCCGCCTTTAATGGCATATTCCAGGGTACCGAATACAAAGTACATATGCACTTTCTTTTTCATTTCAGGAATTACTTTTACAATCTCTTCAAATCCAATCCCTTTTTCTATTAATTCTCCGCATTGCTTTACCAGAATTCCCTGGCAGGCAGAGGTGGATTTCGTATCATAAAGGAAGGTCTTTATCTCCGGAAATTGGCTGCTGATAAGCGCAACACCATTCACTGTCCCCGATATACCGCTGGAAATATTAATGGAAATTACATGGGTGTAATTTTCTGATTCCAGCTTTTGATACAGTTTTTCAATATCTTCCATTGCCGGCTGCGATGATGTTGGAATTTCCGTTTTCATGTTAATATAAACTTCCTGTGGTGTGATATCTATCCCGTCCGTGTATTCACGCTCTTTGTAGATAATCTTAAAGGGCAGAACATGGACATTGTATTTTCTTAAGGTTTCCTCATCAATATCGCAAGCAGAATCTGTAATTAAAGCTATCTTTTCCATCTATCCTCCATACCTTTCTTCAACCATTCCTTGTCCAATTTTCATCTATATATCAAGTGGGCGTTTATACTGTAATATCAACATTATCATACATGGTTATTATAACCAGATTAGCACGTTTTTGACATCAAATCAAGTATCTGATTCTTAGGGTGTATCTGAAAACTCCTCAAAACTGCTCCTTGTCTCCCGCAAAGCGGAACATTGGGCCTGTCCACAAGCAGTTTTATAATACGCTCCAGTAATACAAATGTCAGGCAGTATAAAATGTAAAAATTTATTAAAACAGGTAGCTAAAACTCCCGAAACATGATACAATGCAATTAGTCCGAATACGGACTATATAGTAAGGAGGCATTATCCTATGTTTACTAACGATATCAATCAGGACATCAAAAATTATTATGATGTTTATTGGGGTATCAATTCTATCTATGAGAATTGGGCTAAAAATCACGGCCTTACGATAAATTCCCTTTTCACCTTGTATTTAATCTATGAATACCCGGAACAATGTACCTTGCGTTTTCTTTGCGAAAAATTACTTTTTCCAAAGCAGACCATTAATACTATACTTGATTCCTTTGAAGAAAAGGGATATTTAATAAGAGAAACCTCTGCCAGTGATAAACGCAGCAAAAACATTATGCTTACGGAAGCCGGCGGACAATATGCAGCCAATCTTCTGTCGGATTTACTGGCCTTTGAGCAGGAAGCTTTTCTTCAGATGAGCTCTGCGGAGAGAGAAGGCATGATTAACGGTAATTTTGCTTTCTACCATCACTTGAAAGAAGCACTTGAGAAATCCGAGAGGCAATCCGGAGGTATTCGATGAAGAAACAATTTTGGAAATACATCCTGCCATCTATGATAACTTTTCTGGTTACCGGAATCTATGTCAGCGTGGATGGTTTCTTTGTGGGACGAACAGTAGGCGATATTGGGCTTGGCAGTATTAATGTTGCCTGGCCTTTAGCGGCATTGATACTTGATATCGGCACCGGTATCGGGATGGGCGGCTCCGTGAATATATCCCATTACATGGGTGCGGGGGATAAAAAAAGAGCGGATAAGGCTTTTGGTAACACTCTGGTCTTACTATTTTTATTCTCCATCATAATTACAGTATTTTTACTTCTATTCGGGAAACCCTTACTTCGGCTTATGGGGGCGGAAGGTGAACTGCTTACTTTAGGAAATGATTATATCACGATCCTGGCCTGCGGCGCTGTTGTACAGGTATTTGCCACCGGTGTCACACCTCTGCTCCGCAATCAGAACAAGCCCATGCTTGCCATGGCTTTGATGCTGATGAATTTTACCATTGATACCGTACTTAGCGGTGTATTTGTAATGGTCCTTGGCCTTGGTGTAAGAGGTGCGGCCCTGGCTACTCTGGCAGGTCAGCTTATCACTTGTATCCCAGCCTTATTTATTCTGTTTAAGAAAGAAAACCGCATACCTGTTTCCTGTTATCTTTTGGAGAAAGATGTGATTGGAAGTATTATCAAGATCGGAACACCGGTCTTTGGACTTTGTTTTATTCCTTCCCTGACTATACTGATTATTAACCGGCAGGCAGCCACTTATGGAGGAACCACTGCAATAGCAGCTTTTGCGGTTATCTCCTATGTCTTAAGCATCGGACAGCTTCTCTTACAGGGTGTGGGAGAAGGCACACAGCCCCTTATCAGCTTCTCTTACGGTGCCAAAGATACAAAAGCCGTAAAGACCTTTCGAAGATGGACCTATTATATGGCATTTGCAGTGGGTATACTTGCGACCATTATTATTATTCTGCTTCGTGATCCAATCGCCGGTTTCTTTGGTGTATCCACTGAAACCGCAAAGGTCTTACAGACAGCCCTTCCGTTATGCGCCTTGTCTCTTCCGCTGTACGCTTTTTCCCGTGTGACCACAGAATATTTTAATGCGATTAAGAAAAGCAGAAGTTCCGCCGTTATGGTGTATGGAGAAGCTTTTGTGCTGCTGCCTCTTGCAGCCTTTATCCTTCCAAAAGTCTTTGGCATAGACGGTGTGTGGTATGCCGTTGCACTGGTACAGCTGCTGCTTCTGTTTACCGGAATTTTCTTGCGAATATCAAGTTATCGCATTGAGAATAAAAACTGATGAACTGATAAACAATTTAATGTGTCATTAATGCAGTAACAGACGGAAATTTAGACAATACCTTAACAAAGATATCAGTTATAATCATTTAGTTATAATGATTTGATGAATATGCCTTACGCTAAAATTTTATTCATTTTTCAGACTAAATGTAACAAAGGAGAAGCAGCCCTTCGGCTTACTTCTCCTTTTCTCTTTGTATCAGTTCATTTAACTGCTTCTTTGCTTCTTCCGACAGGTTATCTATCAGATGATTACGCTTATGTTCCTGAGAGTCGGGATATTCCTGGCGCAGTCTTTCACTTGCTGCATCCATATCCTCCTTTAATTCTCTGGCGGACAAAAGAGCACATCCGGCTCCTCTTATTATCACCTGCTGCAGACCATCCGAAGTAGCAACTACAATATTGTATTTCTTCTGGTTGTCATGGGCGAATTTCTCAATATATTGGTCCGCCGTCTGAGCTTCCCTGGTATATACCATATGGATATTGTGGTAATCTATGATTTCTTCTATATGCCCCTGCACACGGTAGGCGTCAAATACAACAATAATCTGTCCTCCGCGGATTCCCCGGTAATTACTCAGATCATCCATAAGTTTCATTCTGGCACCATCCATATTTGTGGCTGCCAGTTCATTTAATTCAGGCCATGCAAAGATAATGTTATAACCGTCTACCAGCAGATATTCTTCCCTGGTTTCTTTCTGCTTTCCGCTGCTGCCTGAATTTCCTGAGCCCATGCTTTCATAGTAGCTTTCCAATGCCGTCTTTCGTCTCTTCCATCCGGATTTCTTTCCCTGATTGCTGTATGCGGTATTATTAATAATCTTATCTATTTCTTCCAGAGATATCCACCGTTCTTCAACCATGGCAGTCTTATTCTCCACTGCTTCTTTTGGCATGGCAGTCTTTTCTTTTAAATAGCCTTCTACATGCATATATTTCTTTACATCATACCACTCCACCAGAAAACCTGTACCATGGGCACAGAATACCGAACCGGTCGGATTCATGATATCTCTTTCCGAATCATAACCGATAGCTGCAAGTACCTCCTCTGTGTTATGGCAGGGCTCGTATCCTTTCAGGTTCAAAAATAATCTTCCAAGCCCCTGGGTATAAGCCGCCACTTCTTTCTGATAGTTTCTCATGGTAATTACCGGTCCGCTGCCTGTAAGAAGTGCCATTCCATTATAATTCTGGGCCAATTCGCTGATTCCGCACATCTTCTCAATGTCTGTCATGGCCCTGCCGACCATTTTCTCCGGCAGCTCCAGCTGAAAAGTGTAATAGGGCTCTAATAATACAGACCTAGCCTGTTTAAGTCCGTTTCGTACCGCCCGGTAGGTAGCTTCTCTAAAGTCTCCGCCTTCCGTATGTTTGTTATGTGCCCTGCCGGAAATCAATGTTATTTTCATATCCGTAATTGCCGCGCCGGTCAATACCCCTCTGTGCTCTTTCTCTTCCAGATGGGTAAGTATAAGCCTCTGCCAGCTCTTCCCCAGGATATCCTCACTGCAATTCGTGTCAAATACCAGACCGCTTCCCCTCTCACCCGGTTCCAGCAGCAGATGAACTTCCGCATAATGGCGCAGGGGTTCAAAATGACCAACCCCTTCTGCCATATCAGCAATGGTTTCCTTATATACGATTTTTCCATCGCCAAAGGCTACTTTTACGCCAAAGCGGCTTTCTATGAGACTGCAAAGAATCTCAATCTGCACCTCTCCCATAAGCTGCGCCTGTATTTCCTGCAATTCTTCTTCCCAGACAATATGAAGTTCCGGCTCTTCTTCCTCTAATTGGCGAAGCTTAGGAAGCATTGCCCTTGGGTCGCATCCTGGCGGGAGTAGAATCTGATAAGATAATACCGGTTCCAGGATAGGTGCATGGACTGCACTTTCTATTCCTAAGCCTTCTCCTGTCCTTGTCCCGCTAAGGCCAACTACCGCACACACCGTTCCTGCCGCGGCTTCATTTACTGTTTCGTATTTTTGTCCGGAATAAACACGTATCTGGTTTACTTTTTCTTCCCATCCGCTGCCGGATAAGATGTCTCTCATCTTAAGACTTCCTCCGGTAACCTTAAAGTGAGTAAGACGATTTCCCTGTTCGTCTCTTGTAATTTTAAATATTCTTGCTCCGAATTCCGCCGGATAGGAAGGAATGACAGCATAGGTTTCGACGCCTTTCAGCAAATGCTCTACTCCCTCCAGTTTTAAGGCAGAACCATAAAAGCAGGGAAATACCTTCCTCTTTTGTATAGCTTTCTTTATCAGTTCTGTTTCTATCAGTCCTTTTTCCAGATAGGCTTCCAGCATCTTTTCGTCACACATGGCAAGCTGGTCAAAAAAGCCATCTGTCATATTACTTTCAAATTCTATACATCCATCATCCAGCTGTCTTAGTTCTTCCGCCAGGCTGTTCTTGTCGGCCCCCTCCATATCCATCTTATTGATAAATAGAAAGACCGGTATATGATACCGTTTTAAAAGTTTCCATAATGTTTTGGTATGTCCCTGTATTCCGTCTGTACCGCTTACTACCAGAATAGCGTAATCCAGCACCTGGAGGGTTCTCTCCATCTCAGCGGAAAAGTCCACATGTCCGGGGGTATCCAGTAAAGTAATCTGAATATCACCGGTTTCAAAGACCGCCTGCTTGGAGAAAATCGTAATTCCTCTTTCCTTTTCCAGCTCATAGGTGTCCAGATAGGCATCTCTTTTATCTACCCTTCCAAGCTTTCCGATCTTGCCGCTTAGATACAGCATTCCCTCCGACAAGGTTGTCTTACCTGCATCTACATGGGCTAATATTCCGATAACAAGTTTTTTCATAATTTATTTTAAGACCTTCATTTCTAATCTATTTTAAACTTTAAAGTCGATTCTTCCACTATTATGATACCAGCTAATAAGCAATTTTACAATTTTCTTGTACTATTTTTTATAAAATTATAAAAAGGGATATATTACTTCATTTTAACTTCTTTCGTGAATATCAAATCTTTGATTTGATATTCCTGAATCCGTAGTTGAAAAACATCTTTTCGTTTTCTCAACCTATCCTATTCCTTAACACAGGCCTTGTCAAAAACTGCAAGTAGTATAACAGTCTCTAAACCGGCTGTTATACTACTTGCATAGGAATGTGGATGCACTTTACTATATGCTCCCCTTTTTAATTGTAACTGTAAATTCGATTTGTATTGCACCTGTTATCTACCGTTTCCAGGTCTTTACTCAGTTCAGGAATTTATTTTGTATTCCGCTCTTTCAGAGTAACCTTAACCGTGTCTCCCGGCTGTTTTCCAATCTTTTCGCGGATTTCCTTACGGATTCCGAGAATGTGGCAGGGCGTCTTCATCTTCACCAGACTGCCGTCATAAGGTTCACCGTCAAAGGTGGCATGTACCGGCACTCTTCCTTTTCCGTATCTTTCTTTCACATCGAAGGGTATCTCTACATATGCTCCGTCAATATCGGGAACTTTCTTAATAACTGCCTCAAATTCACATAGTTCTTCTGAAAGGGCCGCCTCACTGCTATCATTGCCCTTCACCTCACGGGCACCGGTTGCTTCCTTTACCCGATACCTGGTAATCTCCTCAATTAACTCATAGGGTATAGGCTGAGACAGAGGTAACTGAATTGCACCTTTTGAGGTCTTATAGCCTGTCAGTTTATCGGCAAATACTTGAACTCCCATAGCTCCGGGGTATATGCCGATATGATTTTTCATTGCGGCAAAATGAATCAGATTCTCTTTCTGCCAGAAAGTTGGCATCTGCCAGCTAATCTTTTCAGTTGCTTCCGGTGCCACCCCACGTATAGTCTTACGAATCTTTTCAAGGATTTCCCGGACGTCTTCCGGAAACAAAGCAAAGTATTCCTCAAAATTAGTATATACCGGATTTTCTTCCTGACTGCCTGGATTACTCTTTGTATTGCGGTTTGACTTTGTCAGCTCATAAGAGGCAGCTATTCGGCTGATTAACTCCGAAAACAATGTATTATCCGTAACTTCAAAATAATGAGCCACCCTGTTTTTTGAGGTTCTGACTACTTTGACTGGTTCCCATTCCTCATGGACACTGTCCGAAGCAAATCCGATAATCATACAATCTTTTTTTGCATTAACCTCTGCAAAGCTTGAAGTATGCCTCCAAACAATTGAACCGGATAACTCATGCTCTTCAAAAGCTCCAAACCTTTTCTCTGCCATCCCGCGAAACTCTTCATACAAAGGTAACCATTTGGCTCTGACACCGGTAAATACAGAATTCATTCGTTCTTATTCCTTTCCTTGTGACAAGAATTTAATATTAAAACTACCGAAAGCTTGTGCCGGGAATTACACAGGTACAAGCTTGCTTATGAATTATATTGCCTATGAATTATGTTATCAATGATTCTACTATATACACTGCCTGATAACAACGGTTATTTTTATACCGGTACTCTTACTTCCATTATAGTTCCCTTATTCTCCTCACTCATACAGGTAATGCTGCCACCCAGTAATTCCGTGATTCTTTTTACAATGGACAAGCCAAGACCGTTTCCCTGCTTTTTATGGGATTCCTCACACTGATAGAATTTTTCAAAGATTTTCGGCAGTTTTTCGGGACTGATTCCTTCTCCTTCATCCTTAATGGTTACTACCAGCTGACTATTTTCCATTTTTCCGGTAATCCATATGCTGCTGTCTTCGCCCGAATATTTTATGGCATTATCTAATAGATTTACCCATATCTGCATTAAAAGGTCCGCATCGCCCTGCACTAGAAGATTATCGCAGTTCACCTCGTAGTTCCTGTTTTTATCCGGCCATTTTTCGGATAACATGATAATACACTTACGAATCTGCTCATCCACGCGGACTTTATCCCTCTTAACTACAATCTGCTGGTAATCCAGCCGTGACATGCGAAGCATATTTTCACACAGCCGGGATAAGCGAAGGGATTCCTTATTCACTAATTCCAGATATTCCTGCTGCTCCTCAGGACTAAGTCCGCCATCCATCAGAATTTCGGTAAACCCGGTAATAGCCGCTACGGGCGTCTTAACTTCATGGGATACATTACTCATGAAATCCTTGCGCATGTAATCCATACCATTTAATTCCGCTGCCATTGTATTAAAGTTCCTGGCCAGCTCATCTATTTCATTGGTGTATTCATATTCCTTACTGTCATACTCTCTTCTGTTAATGTGGGCGGTAAAGTCACCGCCGGCTACCCGTTTTACCGCACCGGTCATTTCTCCGATTGGTTTTGTCAGATGGATAGCACCAAGCCATAGCATAATACCTCCAAACAGCATCGTAAGAGTGCAAATCAGGAGGCATACAACAACAGCGACCTGGGGGCTGAAGGTTCCATGGTAGAACAGTTTCATTGCACCCAGTACCAGCACAAGGGAAAAGACGCAGGCACTGCATAAGGTAGTAATGGATACCAGTGAAAAATACAACCGCAGTGACATCCGGTATCTTCTTTTTTCATTTTTCTTACTCTGCTTGTTCATTTGTACTTCTTATCCTCCAGGTTTTAATGCACTGCTATCCATAGGATCAGTACTTTGCCTTGTAACCTAAACCTCTTACTGTAATAATTTCAAAATCGGGATAGTTCTCAAACTTTCTCCGTAATTTCTTAATATGGGAATCCACCGCTCTTTCATCCGCTTCCGAATCCATTCCCCAGATTTCATCCATTAACTCCAATCTGGTAAATATCTTATTGGGGTTGCTTAACAGCTTAAACAGCAGATAGAACTCCTTTGGGGGCATCTCAAAATACTCCTCTTTGATGCAAACCGTTAAAGCATTATAATCCAATACGGCATTTCCTATGACCATTTTCTTGTCATTGGCTATCTGGGCACGGCGCAGCAGAGCATTTACTCTTAATATCATCTCTTTCATCCTGATCGGTTTCACCAGATAATCATCGGTTCCTGCCTTAAAACCGCACTCCATGTCTTCCATCTGATCTTTGGCCGTTATCATTAAGATCGGCAGCTGATAAGAAGCACTGCGCAAAGTCTTCGTCAGTTCATATCCGTCCATTTTCGGCATCATGATATCGCAGATAATTAAATCAATATATTCCTTATCCATGACCTTAAGTGCATCTTCTCCGTCAAAGGCAGGAAATGTTTTAAAGTTTTCCTGTTTCAGTTTTGCACATATCATTTTATTTAAGGTCTCATCATCTTCCACCACCAGAATTGAAAACATTTCCTATCCTCCCTTCAAAATCTGCCGTTCAACTTACTTTTTAGACTGCCTATGCTTTTTATTTCTCCTGCACGTTCTGGAGTAATTTCCCTTGCTCCAAGCGATATACGCTGTCCACCAGGTCCAGAATACGTTCATCGTGTGTAACCATAATAGCTGCCGTATTTCTGCGTTTTACTTCCTGTTTTATCATCTCAGCAATCTGACGGCCTCTTGTTCCATCCAGACTTGCTGTCGGTTCGTCCGCTAATATTACTTCCGGCCTGTTTATAAAGGCTCTTGCTATGGCGACCCGCTGCTTTTCACCGCCGGACATCTGCTTTGGGTACTTACTCTTGCAGCTGCTGATTCCAAGCTCTGCTAACAGCTCGTCAACTACTTTATTTCTCTCCGCTTTGCTCCCGAAAGGTTTCATATCGGCAGCAAGTATCAGCTGTTCTTCTGCTGTCAGATAGGGTAGGAGCTGATGATTCTGAAAGATAAAGCCAAGCTTTTCTCTCCTTATTTTTGTCCATTCTTTCTGCTTGCTCTCGGACATGCTGCTTCCATTTATTATTATATTTCCTTTATCCGCAGAAAGCAACATCCCTGCGATGGTCAGCAGTGTGCTTTTTCCGGAACCGGAAGGGCCGAGTATCGCTGCAAACTCTCCCTTATTTACTTTCAGGGATATATCATTCAGTACAAGATTCTCTCTTTCCCCGTCCTGATAACCTTTTGATATATGATTTAACTCCATTGCGTACATAATTATTCCTCATTTCCTCCGATTATTTTAACAGGGTCGACCTTTGCAACCTTAGCGGTAGAAAGTAAACTGCAAACCAGGGATATGGCTACAAAAGCCAGAGATATGATAAGAGCATTTACCCCATTTAAATAAAAGGGCATGGACTTTGGCAGCATGGCGGCCATTCCAAAAGCCAGGGCATTACCGCATATTATTCCAAAGCATGCTAAGAGCAGTACTTGTGAGAACTGCATTTTTGCAATTTCACCCATTCTCATACCAATCGCCTTCATGACACCAAACTGTTTATACTTTTGTATGGTAAGAATATAGAAAAATACTCCCAATATGGCTGCCGAGATAAATACCAGCACCCAAAGTATCATATTGATGGTGGTCTGCTCTGCCTGATAACCGGGAATGTGTGCTACAATTTCCGATTTGCTTACAACCTCCGTCTTATCTATTGCCTTACCTGCCAGGTCGTCACTTTGCAGGGCAATAGCATGGTATCCGGCTACATATCCCGGATTAACGGCTGTACGAATATCGGTATAAGTATCTGTGCTGATAAAGCCTACCGGAATATGTCCATACATTGCATCCTTTGTAAATCCGGCTACTGTAAGTTCAATACCGGAGGTGGAATCTACTAGGATATCCCCTGTCTTTATTCCGTTTTCCTCAAATGCCTCGTCCAAAACAATCGTGTTCGCCGTTGCCGTAAGTTTATCACCTTTTATCACTTCAGGATTTAAGAACTCTTCCGGATTAATTGCAAAATAGGTTATGTCAAGCTTCTCTGTCTCTCCTTTTATATTCACATTCATTCTCTGAATATCAAGGGTTGCCGTCTTGCCGCCAGCCGCTTCCTTTACCTGTGTTAATGTGTCCGCATTAATATTTGAAACTGTTATCAGGTCTTCTGCATCAGAACTCAACACAAAATAAGGAGCATCCATGTTCTCAATCCCTGCGCTTACCGCTCTTGCCAGTCCGTTTGCCAGACCTGACAGGAACATTACCATAAATATCATAAGAACAAGAAGAATCTCAATAAATAAATACTTCTTCCAATTGTACTTAATTTCTTTCCAGGCTAATATCATCTTGTTACCTTCACTTCCTTTGTTATCTTAACCGCATATTCTCTTACTGCTTTTAAATCGTTGGCATCCGGTCTGTTCCTGTGCATAACTTTGAACTGACCTCTGCAGTAGAAATCATCCTTTATGGCAGTAATTCCTTTTGCCTGCAGCAGCTTTTTAATTTCCGGATATGCCCTTTCTGCTAAAGCAGAAGTTGAGAAAACCGCTACCGCCCCAATCAGCTCTCCATTGAGATTTTGAATGAATTCTTTTACCTTACTGTCAATGCCGCCCCAGTATACCGAAGCGCCTAAAAATAGAATATCAACCTTTTCCTTCACTGGTGTATCAATAGTATTCGCCTTACTTCCTGTTGCCTTTGCTATCTCTATTGCTAATTTTTCTGTGCTGCCTGTTTTTGAAAAATATCGTACTGCTGTTGTCATATGATTTTATCCTCCTGATATTGTTGATTACTTCAAAATATAAGATACGAATAAACTACCATATTAATATGACCTGAATATGTCCACTTTATAAAAAAACAAGAGTTATCCGACTTGAATAACTCTTTAATCAAAACCGCTTCTCATCAATACAAGTGCAACTGCAAGTCCATGCTTGATCAAACCAATTTGCAATAACCATTCTTTTTATCTGCCATTATGAGTGCTCTTTTATAAGTTTCTTTAATATTAGTCTTAAAAACACCAGGCAAATTAATAAAAGAATACTGAAAACAATAATCATCGGAGTGTTATCCACAGAAGTCTTTACTGTATTGACAAACATCAACGATATGATATTTACATTGGTTATCGCAGCAAAAACCAGCATTATCGGCGCCAGCAGATACCCAAGCGCTTTCTTCTTTATAAGCATTACTGCAGCAATGAACATCAAAGGCAAATAAAAAGAGAAGTCCAACGCATGAACCGGGTTAGTAAGCAGCCCATCTGCCTGAACACTTTCGGGAACTGTATTAGCTATAGCCGCAGAAAGCGATTGAGATAGCCATAAGAAAACAAATAAACTGCTGACAATCAGCAAAAAAATTCCCACTGCCTTTAAGTCCGCTTCTTTTCCATACCATTTCCTGAAATCTTCTTTCATATATTGAGAGAAAAAATAGATTACAGCATAAATTGATAATCCCAATATCAGACAATACAGGTGAAAAAGAAAATTAAAGTGAACCGCAAAGGCATAAATAACATAGGAATAAATATTAGTAATCATTGTCCCTGCCCAAACAATCTTGGCAGCTCTTACTCCTCTTGTTATAAGAAATGCAGATATAACAAGAGCCGGAACCACACAAACCAGGTTTGATATGTCCTGCCCGATACATTGTGACATCCAGTCTGCGGTTTCCCTTGCATAGATATCCGGATACAGGATACCAATACCGCTGCAAATGATTATGAAAATGACAATTGGAACGGTAAAATATACCAGAACTTTATCTTTGCCTGCCTCTATATTGTTTGTTTTTATACTAGTCATATTTATATACCCCCTTCATTTTTGTCCATTTCCGTTATGTTTAATAGCATTTTCTTTAAAACGCTTCTTGCTGCTGCTTTTTCATCTTCACTAATATTTTTAAACAGAGCTCCCATAAAATCAGCACTCTCTGCTCTCAGACTTTTCCAAAAATCCAAACTATTTTCAGTCAGCTTAAGCCTTGTTGCACGAGAGTCATTTTCATCTTTTTCTAAAACCAGCAACCCCTTTTGTTCCAGCTTTAATGCCACCTGTTTAATATTCTGATGAGAACTTCCCATCTCCCTTGCCGCTTCTTTGATTGTAGGCGGGCTGTCAAACAGGTTATCAATCACAATGGATAAAAACCACTGTTTTGTTGTAATATCAAACCTCTTGAATTCTCTTTCCAATAAGGTATCCACTCTGTTTGCCACTACAAAAAGTGCTCCAAAAATGTACTGCTGATTCGTCATTTGCTCAAGTTTATCCATATCTGTCTCCTATCTGCCTGCTTCAGCACATGTATAAAATTAACGGAATGAAATGCGCTGTCCCCCAAAGCAGCCAAAGTCCTATTAAAATACCCATCTATATAGGTAACACATTACCTATATAGATAATATATTACCTGATTTTAAATGTCAAGTTCTGGTAACCAAATATTGCTTTACTTGTTATTTCCTGCGGTGTACTGATATTGATTCTCTTATCATTCCTTAATAAATACTGCCCTGTGCTTTTTTCAGAAAATAAAGCATGAATCCGATAAAAAGAAATACCCTCTGGCAGCAAGCAAATTCTTGCTCGCTGCCAGAGGGTATTTATCATATCTGTATACAAAAATCCCTGCAATAGCACTTAAGTTCTTTGTCTGTTCTATTTTAATTTAAATTCCCGCAATGCCTTTGAAGCTACTTCCTTTACGCCCTCATCCTTTTCCTTGGATAAAAGGAGCTGCAAAAAGCTTCGGGCCTGTTCTGTTCCAGCGTTGGCAAAGGCAACAATCGCTGCTTTTCTGATTTCCGGATTTTCATGATCTATCAGTTTGCTCAGCAGATTAAAAGCCTTTTCATCCCGAATGATACCAAGACCCGCTATTGCTGCTTTAACAACTTCTACATCCTTATCGTGAAGGTATTGTTCAACTTTTTCTGTCTTTCTCTTTTCCGTCAGCTTCTGGATTTTCTCAATTATTTTTTCTTCACTCATAATGTTGCTCCTTCTTTCTTATAGTTTGTAATCTTACAAAATATAAATATTAAACAGCTATATCTGAGAACTTCCCCCTGTTGTTTGCATTTAAAAAGACGGGTATGGATACCTATAGCAGCTTAATTCTGTAAGGTCGCAATTTAACTATAGTCCTATTTTCTCCACGGTGCAAGCAAACTAACTAATTATTTTTAATTCTGCGTTACAATTCAGCCTAAAGGTTGAATTGTACTTTTATCTTTCATATATAGGGTCATGATTGATGGCACTCACGATTTCAGTTTCTTTATATCCGCATGAACGCCAGAATTCACCCGCTTCATCTGAAGTAAGATAAATATGTTTAACGCCTTTGTCATAAAGTACCCTTTCTGTATGCTCAACTAATGTTCTCCCAAGGCCTTTACCCCTCATATTGTAACTAATATACACTTCTCTGATAAATCCCCAGCCCTCCCGTTCGCACCAATCACTCTTCGGGCTATCGATCTGATAGCTGATAAAACCAACTAATATCCCGTTAACAGATAGCATATCCAAGTCGGTAATCCCTGACTTCATTCTATCTGCTATTTTGCTGCATAACTCCTCCGCCTTCTTATCCGATATATCATGCTTAAAATCATTTCTAAAATAGTCGCAAAACATTTTTATAAAATCAATTATATCATTATCACAAAAAATCCGAATTTCAACACTTTCCAATCCCATAAGTCTCCTCCGCTTAATTACTGCTATTTAATCCCTGCGTGTTCAACTCTTAATTATACAGCATTAATTGGGCTATGCATAAGGGCTTTTAAATTATACTTATTCTTGCCCCTTCGTTTTACTTGTGGTATTAGAAAAGCAATATGACTCCCATATTACTAGGAAACCATATTGCTTTTAATTTAAGTATAATGAATCTGCTTATTGCTGACTTTCAACTACTGTGCTTTCTGCTGCGGCAGCTTCCTTTGCGGCTGTTTCTTTTGCAGCGGCTGCCACATCCAAGTCTTCGCTCCAGGTCTTCTCTTCAGGATTACTCAAAGATACCCCTAATTTCTCCATTGTAATGAACCTTAAAAGAGTATCTATGATGGTACCGCCATTACCTTTGCTGTCGCCCTCTCCCATATTCACTACAGTCTTAGGTACAATGTCCACTTTGGCACTCTTCACAGCATCGGAAAGCTTATCGGTAATTTCCTGGATAACACGGAATTCTGCACCGCCGTAAGCTTTAACCTGTGCATCGATTGCCTTGGCCTTGGCAAGACCGACATTGCTTTCCTTTGAAGCTTCTGCTTCACCTTCGAGGGTAATTCTCGATGCATTTGCCTTTGCCAGAGCGATAATCTGGTTAGCTTCCTGCTCCGCCTTACTGGCTAATGCAGCACCGCTATTCCGTTCAATATCAATCTGAATCTTGGATTTTGTCAGGAAGCTCTGCTGCTCTGCAACAGCCTGGGCTTCACGGAGAGATTTCTCACTTTCTGCTGCTGACTGTTGTTTCTGGTAAGTAATCTTCTTTTCTTCCGCAATCTGTCTTTCTCTAAGCTGAGTAAGAATATTTTCTATCTGTATATCGGAAGTGGGAGATTTCGGTGTACCAATCAGTACCTCTTCCAACTGCAGGTTATATTTATGGAATTTTTCTAACATCTCACCCAGGGCTCTTTCACGGATTTCGCTACGCTCCTGAATAAGTTCAATTAAAGTCTTTGTCTGGGCAACATCTTTAAAATATGCACTTACCAAGGGATCAAGAGACTGGTTAACTAACATATTAATGTCTCCAAAGCGCTGGATAACCCAGGGTGCCTGCTTATAATCAATATGCATAACCACTGACAGCGGCAGGGATGGCTCAAAGGCATCCTTTGTAATGATATCTACTTCTGTCAGGTTCTCATCATATTTATGGGAGCCGACTTCTGATTTATTCCATTTTAAGATGATATTAGTTGTAGGTACCAGCACCACTTTACCGGCGTCGGTATTAAATGCGTATTTACCGGGCATTAAAGGTTTTTCAAGAACACCCTTGCAGCCTTCGCCAACTAACTCACCATGCTTATAGTTCTCACCGGTAGTATCTACCCCTTCTTTCCCAAAGAAGGAAACCACTACTCCGACAAAACCAATGGGAACAACGGTTTTTGCACGGTATTCCACCGTTGCGAACAAGCGGTTGATATAATAAGTACCATCAGTCAATACCTGAATCTGCTTACCTCTCCTGCCGCCTAAGGCCAGGAACTTCTCAGGGTCCTGGAAGCTCGCATGTTCTTCTCCCACATAAGGAGCGATAATCTCTCCCTCCTGAAGGGAAGGACCGTCATGTACGGTAACAATGCCCATAACGTCGCTTGCTTCTGCTCCCTGTGCCATAATAATAACAGGGCTGAAGGCATTGCGGTCCAAAAGTGTCTTCTGCATGGTAATAAGTTCCATACGCTCACTCTTGGAGCTGTTAAAGACCGCCTTGATATCTGTAGGTGTAATAACAATAAACTGTGCCAGGTTAATAGCATAGGTACCTTCTCTTAAGATACCTCTCTGGGGGCCTCTTTGACCTCCATTTTTTAAGAAACCTGTTACATCCTGAAAATTATTTGCTTCAGGGATTACTTTACCTAAGGTCTGTGTCGGTTCCAGCGGTTTACCGTCACGAGCGAATATGTATGCTATCTGACCCTGAGGAATTGTAATCAACGGGTATTTATGAATCTTGTACATTAAGGCTGTTCTAAAATGCATACCGCCACGGAGCAGTATGGGTCCATAACCGGCTTCACCATTCAGGGCTATAATAGAATCCTTTAAGGATCCTTTTAAGCTCCACCATTTCTCAACAACTGCTACCTGGTCTGAGGAAATAACCCTAAGCCCCAAAATAACAAAAACTAAGAGGTATAAAACGAGGATTGCACCTAATACAATACACACTAACCAAATTAGTTCCATTTACCTTCCACTTCCTTCAACGTATTTTGTCACACTATTTGCTATTATGCGACAATTGAATTCCTACCTAAATATACGCCTGATTTCTGAAAAATACAACTGGGAAGATATATATTTTTTTCATATTTTTACAGCATTTTTACCTATAATAATATCGTAAGTGTAAAAGAGATTTCAACCTGGAATCTCTTTTAGTTATTAACGCTCTATCTTAAGTCATTGCTTTCTTATTTCCAGATAACAATATCACTTAATGGCTGTCTTGTCTTTTCAAAACTTGGTGCTTCCGCACGATATCCGAAGCTTGCCATAACGGATACGCCAAATTGATTTGAATCCAGGAGTCCTTCCTTTGCAAGAAATTCTTCCACCGACTTTTGATGAAAGCCTTCAATGGGGCAGGAGT
Source organism: Bacillota bacterium (assembly GCA_023450835.1). Taxonomy (GTDB): domain Bacteria; phylum Bacillota; class Clostridia; order Lachnospirales; family Lachnospiraceae; genus Anaerocolumna. Next base: position 57,566 of record JAEXGM010000189.1, read on the forward strand.
CAATTCCTAAAAATGCTGCAGCTGTCAGCATATTTGCCATGGCAATATAAGTCTGCTTGCCAGCCCAGTCAAATAATGCCCTATCACTTTCCAGCAAGTTAAAATCATTCTGCTGGAAATTATGAAATGCCTCTCTTTTACCTTCCGCAACCTTCTCCGGCAGCTTCTGTATATCCCTCATTATGTGAGTTACGTAGTCTGAGTTATAAATAGTATCGGATTTTTTCCTGGCTAATAAAATCACCAGATGGCTGGCGCCATTTATGCTGTTCTGTGCTCCCCAGGCAATAGGGTAAAGCTTCTTTTTTAATTCTTCATCCTGCAGAACTATCAGCTTCCAGGGTTCAAAACCAAAGGAAGAGGGTGACAGATGAGCTGCCTCTAAAATCGTATCAAAATCTTCTTTTGATACGGCTTTGTTTGCATCAAATTTCTTGCACGCGTGACGGAAGCGGAATGCCTCCAATATAGTCTCATTTATATTATTCATGTTTGTTACCGCCTTTCTTTATAATATAGTCATATTAACACTTAATGTTTGATTGTTGAAGTACGCAAAAAAATGATATATAATATATTACAAGTATCATAACTATCATTATTAGAGTATTGGAGAAAATCATGGAACATTACCCTCTGACACCGGATTGTACTAACGGAATCTGCCCTGTTGAAACCACCTTGAACATTATAAGCGGAAAATGGAAGGGCATTATTCTCTACCGATTATTAGGCGGAAAAAAGCGTTTTGGTGAGCTTAAAAAAATAATGCCTGCTATTACCTTTCGGACCTTAACTCTCCAATTGCGTCAGCTGGAAGAAGACGGAATCGTTGAGAGAACGGTTTACGCAGAAGTGCCTCCACGGGTAGATTACGCCCTGACTCAACTTGGAGAATCCATGCGGCCTATTATTCAGGCAATGTATGATTGGGGTACAGATTATCAGAAACTAACAGATGTAAAGCAGGAAAATGTTAAATAATTAAATATTTTTAAATTGCTATTGCTTCGGCGGTCATAATATGCTATAACATAAAAAATATGTTATAGCATATTATCGTTATAGGCGATTTGTATGAATTATTGAAAAAAGCATAATTCATACACAAGTTTATGCCTGCGAAATCCTCGGCATAAACTTGAGGTGTACTGGGAATGACATAAACTTAAAGCGCGTTGGAAAGGCATGGTTGGTTATTATGAACGAATTACAGCAGACAATAGTTGAGAAAATGAAAAGCATCAGAAAAGAACAGGAGTTGACCCTGGAACAGGCCTCAGAAATCACCGGTATCAGTAAAGCAATGCTAAGCCAGATAGAGCGAGGTCAGTCAATGCCTACCATTACTACTCTATGGAATATTGCAACAGGTTATAAAGTACCGCTTACCTTTCTGTTGCAAGAGGAAAAAAATAATTATACACTGGCAGACCCCTCTAATATAAGTCCCATCTGCGAAGAAAATAATCTGATGAGGATTTATACTCTTTTTCCATATAATCCGGCTCAATGCTTTGAAATGCTTTATATTGAATTCGATAAAGGCTGTTTGCATCAATCCTCCAAACACATAAACGGCGTGGAGGAATATATCTATGTAACTGCGGGCAGTCTGGAATTGAATCTGAATCAGGAAACAATTACTCTTTCAGAGAAACAGTGCTTCCGTTTTAAAGCTGATATTCCCCACAGTTATAAAAATATATCTGGGGAGCTATGTACCATTCTTAATATCATATATTATCCGGTGGCTCTGCCCGCAGATTTGTCCGCAGATTTATCTGCACCTTTATCTGCATCTTTGCCAATGTCAAAATCCCAAAGCCGTTAGGAGGTCCCTATGAGAAAAGCTCTTTTATTAGGCATAGCCGCCTCCTTCTTCTTTTCCTTTACTTTTTTACTGAACCGGAGTATGCATTTATCCGGAGGAAGCTGGATATGGAGTGCCAGTCTGCGTTATCTCTTCGCTTTTCCAATGCTTGCCCTGATTGTTAAGAAAAGATATGGCTTTCGAAATATCCATTTACATATCAGAAATCACTGCCCGGAATGGTTTCTATGGAGTATTATAGGCTTCGGCTTATTTTATGCGCCTTCAACTTATGCTGCGGACCACGGTGAGGCCTGGCTGATAGCCGCCTCCTGGCAGATGACAATTGTTATGGGAATACTCCTTGCTCCTCTCTTTGGAAAGAAAATTCCTTTTAAGAATCTATGTGTTTCTGCAGTAATACTAGGCGGAGTTTTCCTTCTGCAATTACACAATATTAAAAGTCTGAACCTCTCCACTATATTTTCTACTCTGATTCCCATATTCATAGGGGCTGTTTCTTATCCCCTTGGGAACAGAAAGATGATGGAGGTCTGCGGAAATACCTTGTCTACCATAGAGCGGGTCTACGGTATGATTTTATGCAGCCTGCCTTTTTGGGGTCTGCTATCTTCCTTCGGATTAATAAAGAGCGGCCTTCCCAGTGTCTCCCAGACTCTGCAGGCTCTCCTGGTAGCTCTATTTTCCGGTGTCATAGCAACACTGCTGTTCTTTAAGGCAACAGACAGCGTAAAATTCAATCAGAAATGGCTTGCAGTGGTGGAATCAACACAAGCCGGTGAAGTAATCTTCTCCCTGCTTGGCGGTATCCTGCTCCTTGGAGATGCACTTCCGGACTTCTGGGGTTTCCTTGGAATCCTTGTCATTATAGTTGGTATGTTACTAAACAGTATGGTGCGTTGAACGCCATTCCTGTTTCAATATCTTTCCTATACGATTGTTAGCTGCTTCTCATATAATACCGTAGGAACAGATTTATAGCCTACACCCATTCTATCAATTCCCATATCAATCAGCTGCAGAAAATGTTCTCTGGTTCTGATGCAGCCGCTGCCTTTAATCTGACACTTATCCCCTACCTCTTCCATCATCACTTTTATAATTTCAGGTGTCGCACCATGGGAATCAAACCCAGTTAAGAAGCCGGTACTTGTTTTTACAAAGTCTGCTCCCGCCTGGACGGCACATTGACAGCTTTTTCTTACCTGTTCTTCACTTAAAGCATCTGTTTCAAATATTACCTTTAGCTCTCTGCCATATTTATGTGCCATATCTGCGCAGGCTTTTATATCTTTTTGCACTTTATCGTACATACCGCTGCGAATCCATCCGAAGTTTGCCACAACATCTATTTCTCTTACCATATCGTATTTTGCCACCAACTCAATCTGTTTTACCTTTGATTCTGTAGAGCTTGTTCCAAAGGGAAAATCACATACGGGACAAAGCATTGTTTCACTGCCTTTTACATAGGGCTCGCACAAATCCATGTATCCCGGATTAATGCAGATTGTAGCACAGCCCAAGCTTACCCCGTCTTTTGTTAAATCAACAATCTCCTGTTCAGTGAACTCCGGTTTTAATACGGAATAATCAATGTACTTTGCTAATTCCCTTACAGTCATTTCGCTGGATTTTTTACTTGGCTTCATGTTTTACTTCCTCCTTTATTTTGCATTGCAATTTTGTACTTGTTATAAATGTATGATACATTTAAATATATAGCACTTTACAAATATTATGTCAATATTATTCGTTCAAATGTATTAATTTGTTCTTGCTTTTTTATAAAATAAGTTATACAATCACATCGTTAAATGTATCATACAATTAGACCTAAAAGGCCTCTCACTTATAAAGGATTTTACGAAAGCGGCTTTTCATGTTATACTAAGTCTGAATTAAAAAAAGCCTGTGAAATCAGTGAAACTATGGGTATAACGATAACTGATTACCCTAGGACAGATACTCAGGAAATTCTTAAGTATTTATCCTGCCGGTTAGGGCTTCCCTGTATTGTTATTCATCTTGTAGACAGGGCATGCTGCCGTCATGGGGGCACCTATTACGAAGTAAACGGACCTTACTGCACATCGCCAATACTTACAACCGGTACCGATGATAATTTTAATGTCAGTTTTCTTTATGGCTTTATACAAAACTTTTCCTTTTCAGATTGTTTATATATGGGATGCGCAACCTCCGGTTACTATGTATGTAATGGGAAAGGCCCCACTCTTCCTGAATTAATAGATTTTCTTATTTTGTAGAATAAAAATCCGACATTATCATAAAGGGGATTTACTTATGGATATTGAGTACTTTAAAAATACTTTCCAGTTTTCAAAGAGAGCAGATATTCCTCTGTACAGGCAGCTGGCTGCTTATCTGCGCATCCAGATTCAGACCGGCGTATTACAGCCGGGAGATATGATGATTGCTGAAAACAGCTTATGTGAGATATTAAATGTAAGCCGGACAACAGTCCGGCAATCCATGAATAAATTAGTAGAAGAAGGTCTTCTTGTCCGCTATCGCGGAAAAGGCACTTATATCGCCAATTCTAAAATAAAACGAAACATGAATTACCTTTATAATTTTACGGAAGATATGAAAGCAATAGGCGCCGTGCCAGGTTCTAAAATCCTAAAGGCGGAAATCCTTAAAAATTGTACGGATGCTATTGCTGATAAATTAAAGCTTCCGACGGCGAAGGCACCCGTATTTTACCTGGAGCGCCTGCGCCTTGCAAATCAGGAGCCGATACTATGGGAGCGTACTTATATTCCCTACTACCTTTGTAACAATATTGAAACTTTCGATTTCAGTAAGAACTCCCTCTACCAAACTTTAAATGAAACCTATCATTTAAACATGTATCACGCGACGGAATCCTTGGAAGCTATTATTTTATCCAAAAGCGAAGCCTCTCTTTTGGAATGTCCATCCAGAACCGCCGGATATAAAATCACACGGATTTCCTATTTAGACTCCGGCTTTCTGTTTGAATATACGACTTCTGTGACCCGTGCAGATAAATGCAGCTTTCAATTTGATTTATATAAGAATACTGCATCTAAAATTACCCCTGTGGAAATCAAACGGACTATGAGCATATAAATTCAACTTTTTCTGCTAAACGTATGTCCCGGCCGGAAGCCCCAATCATGAACTCAAAGGTACCAGATTCGGCACCCCATTTCCATATAATACTGAATAAAATTGGTATAGGAGTATAGGAAGCCTACCGCTAACCCTCCCGGTAAGAACATCGGCTACTGCACGTCCACCGCATACCCCTGCATACCAGTTATAAACAACGCCATTTACCTTATGAATCCATAGACTCATATCGACAGCAGAGTCCTTTATATAGCCATAGGTATAACCAAAATCAATCCCCCATGCATTGTCTGAAAAGACAGTGGTCCTCACTGCAATGTTTGAGAGCAGGAAAACACACGAAACACGCCCCAGCCGCCTCCTCGCCGATGTAGGTAAATAAATCAAATCAGATTATATCCGGTACCTATAAACTCTTTTGCAAAATTGTCAAAAGAAGACGCTATGATTTTTTGACCCGAAGTATTTGGATGTGTCCCATCTTCGCAAAGTAATTCTTTCACGTTCCCGGCTTTCAAAAAAGCTCCCCTTAAATCAATTAACGGAACTTGTGTTTCCGATGCGATTTTTTCAATTGCCTTTGAGTAACTTTCCTGATGGGTATAAATTGTACTAATATCCCCCAGCCACATGAGAATATTCTTTTTATCCAGGTTTTTGCAAAACCAGTCAAAAAACCTCTGGGGCTCTAACGGTGGAAGAGTTGTTAAGATCGGTACAATACCTTTTTTCTTCAAGGTATCAATAATACCGCAATATATTTCCGTAAAAAGTTCTATTGGTGTGTTAGGTGTATGATTGCCGGCAGGATTTTCCGAGATGGCTCTCCAATTATAATCACAATCATTTCCACCATAATCCATAACAATTACATTGCATCCAATGTTCTTTGCCAGACGCTTCTTGAGCAAATCACTGCCTTTTCTTACAGTACATCCAAAGCTTGAATAGTTTTGTATTTGTATCGGATATTTTCTACTTAAGCTTTCTGTATCAATACTATTGTTCACGTAATATTTTTTGCTTATCGGATTAATCTGTATTCCTTCCAGTATCGAATCTCCAAACAGTCCTATCTTAATCATTTTCTCCAACATTCGCTGACCTTCTTTCAAATACTATTTCATGTAGTTATCATTACTATATGATACGTTAATAAAAGTCATTTGTCAACTGGTTGTTCTGTACCGATGCAAGAAAACTCTCCCCAAGTGATTGCCAGAACAGGGATTTTCCGCTAAACATTTCACATATCACGCTGTGTGAACTTTTATTATATCAAGATTTATTATATCCAGATTTGATAGTCCCCCTTGTGTTTGCAATAAACTGAGGGAGAGCATCCCGTAAGCTTTCGAAAGGTATAGGTAAAATGCTGACGGTTATGAAAACCTACGCTGAATGCAATATCAATTACCGGCAGCCTGCTGGTCTCTAGAAGGACCTTTGCCTTTTCAATACGAAGCTCATTCATCTTATCAACCAGGGTCTTACCGGTCTGCTCCTTAAACAACCGCTGCAAATAGGCAGAGGATATTCCAATCTCCTCCGCAATATCTTCAATCTTGATATCTTTATCATAATAATTATTCAGATAAGAAAGGGCCATCCGTACATACTTGCTTCCGCCGTCGGTACGGTATTTTTTAGCCCTTTGTCTTCCAATCTCTATGAGAAGTCTGGCCAGATTCAGATTCTGCATTATCTTATGCTCCGCTTCATCTGCTGAATTTTGCAGTTGTTTGTGAATATCCGTCAGAATCGTATGCAGATTGCCCTCCGCATCATAGCCTTTGTAAATAGGAACATGGATTTTCAGAAAATCCTGCAGGGATTTGGACTGCTCGCTGAACTGCCTTATACTAATGCCATTCTCCTGGGGTAACAGTGATATTTCCAGGTTTAATATACGGCAGCGCACCCCTTTTACTACTTCCAACTGATGCTTTGTATCCCCGTCAATTATTACGTACTCTCCTTCTTTCATCTCCCACAGTGTTTCTTCATTTTCTGTCCAGCTATAGATATTGCAGCCGCCGCTGGCTATATACATAATCTCGAATTCCCCGTGAGTATGGGGTTCCATCTCAAAGAAATCAAAGTTCATGGCGTAATACCTGTTGACCTTAAACCAACTATTCCTATTCTGCCGGCTATATAGACTTACGTTATCTGCTTCTTGAACCGTTTGCTTACTAGTTGAATCTTCCATAATTCTCTCCTCTACCCTGATAATTTATACTAATTAATTCTGATTTGAATGTCATGGATTAGTTTTTTGCAATGGGACGCAAATTACCCAAACCAGAAATACTCTGTGCTGATTTTAAGCGCATTTGCTGGTTCCAAGGCTCATTCGTTCTTTCTGGTTTGGGCTAATTGCCCGTATATAGGTGAACAAGACTTTTGATGCCCGAATCAATGTATATTTCTGGATAAATACCACTCACAACATATATCAGGATTGCCTGCGGCAATGAGCAAACAGGAATTAAAAACTTATTTCCATACTAATATATCATAATTTCTTACATCTAATCGTAAAGGCGAGAATTCTTTCCTCTTCTCCTTCCACTATAGAATATAATACTGTTAGCATTTCTGCAAGAAAAAATAATTACTACTATACTTAACAGGAGGTTATAATTTATGTCATTTAAAATTGCTTTTATTGGTGCGGGAAGCGTGGGGTTCACAAGGACGTTATTCTCTGATTTGATGGCAGTCCCTGAGTTCCATGACCTTGAAGTGGCTTTTACCGATATCAACCGGCACAATCTGGATATGGTAACGTCTCTTTGCCAAAGAGATCTTGAAGAGAACGGCCTTTCCATCAAGATACACGCAACCACTGACCGAAGAGAGGCTTTTACGAACGCCCGTTATATTATCAATTGCGTCCGCATTGGTATGCTGGAAGCTTTTGAAACAGATGTGGAAATCCCTTTAAAATACGGAATTGACCAATGTGTCGGCGATACTTTATGTGCCGGAGGAATTATGTATGGCCAGCGCGGCGTAGCGGCAATACTGGATTTCTGCAAGGATATCAGGGAAGTCGCTGCTCCCGGCGCCATCATGCTTAATTATTCCAATCCCAACGCAATGCTTACCTGGGCTGCCAACAAGTACGGAAAAGTCAAGACCATCGGTTTATGCCATGGAGTACAAGGCGGTCATGACCAAATCGCCAGAGCTCTTGGTTTAAAGAAAGAAGAAGTTGATATTATCTGTGCCGGAATCAATCACCAGACCTGGTATATCTCCGTAAAACACAAAGGGGAAGATATGCTGCCGAAAATCCTTCCGGCTTACCTGGCAAATGAAGAATTATCAAAGACTGAGAAGGTTCGAATTGATGTATTAAAGAATTTTGGATTTTATTCAACGGAATCTAACGGTCATCTATCCGAATACGTAGCCTGGTACCGTAAACGCCCTGACGAAGTGGAAAAATGGATTGATTTAGGTGTCTGGATTAATGGGGAAACCGGCGGGTATCTTAGAGTTTGCAGAGAAGGCCGCAACTGGTTCGAGGATGATTTCCCAAACTGGATGAAAGAACCGGCGAAACAATACAGGACAGAAAACCGCAGTCAGGAACATGGCTCTTACATAATTGAAGGTCTGGAAACCGGACGGGTATACCGCGGACATTTTAACGTTATGAATGAAGGCTGCATTACAAATCTGCCTGCGGAGAGCGTAGTTGAGGTTCCGGGATATGTTGATGCTAACGGTATTAATATCCCGAAAGTAGGCGAACTGCCCCTTGGGTGTGCTGCTGTTTGCTCTCAGAGTATCTGGGTACAGCGTCTGGCTGTAGAAGCAGCCGCAGCAGGTGATATTACCCTGCTCCGCCAGGCAATGTTAATGGACCCGCTTACAGGCGCAGTCTGCACACCTGCGGAAATCTATCAGATGGTGGATGAAATGCTGGTTGCCGGTGAAACATGGTTACCTCAGTACCAGGCGGAAATTAAGCTTGCCAAAGAAAGACTGTCTTCTGAAAATCTGATACCTGCCAAAGATTATAAAGGCATCAAAGTACCTGAGAAGTCCGTAGAGGAAATGAGAAGAAATAAAGAAGAAGCCAGAAAAAATGCAGCAGAGACTGATAAGGCGAAGGAAAGGCCTTCTGCAAAATAGATATAGTAATTGTATTGCCTGTTGATTGTAGCAAATCAGCAGGCAATAGTTAGTTATTGCATAATTTAAACATACTTGACAAAGAAGGCTTTGTCTGATATTGTATGCATATACATATATAGCATCTTATTGGATAAAGCAGCGTATCATTTTCACTCATGATATATGTATATACATACATCATGAGAGTACATATTAATTACCTATATGAAATTTTATATACCGTATAATTAACCGCCAGAAACTTATGAAAACTTATTTATGAAAATCGCTAAAGAAACTACCCGGTGACTCTTTATGAGCCAAAATTCAGCCGGCAAGCATATACCGATAAATCATAATTGATATGGGCTTTCCGCTGCAATTACGGCTCCACACCTGGCAGTAATTACAATTCCAGCAACTAAAGACATATCAGCCTTAGAAAGGAAATAGTCTCTGTCATGAATACACTTGAAATGTCAATTAAAGAAAAAGCTCTGGAACTAGGCTACGAAAAATGTGGTATCATCCCTCTCCCTATGATGGATGGATACCGTGAAAAGCTGGAGGAACGAATACACAAGGTTCCTGTTGCTGAGGGATTTTATAAAGGCCAGCAACGGCTGGCACGTGTGCAGGAAGAATTTCCATGGGCAAAGTCCGTAGTTATATTGACCGTCCCCTATTCCAAATACCATGTTCCTGAGAACCTTTCCGGGCACATCGGGAAGACATATCTATTTGACACACGTACGGATGAGAACACAATAGAATACCAACAGAGCCTTGCACTGGAAACATATTTGAAAAGTCTCGGCCTGCAAACAGCCATCAATCGCAAATTTGGCGTTGTAGGAATGCGCTGGGCAGCTATGCAGGCTGGACTGGGAATTATCCGCCGAAACAATTTCTTTTATACCGAATCAGGCTCATGGGTTACACTGGAAGCTTTCCTGATAGACAGAGAATTAGAACTTATCAATAATACAAAACTGCCTCCCTGCCCCAAGAACTGTGACCGCTGTATAAAAGCCTGTCCTACCGCATCTCTTTGTGAGGCATATACTATGAGCCCAATACGATGTATTTCTTACCTTACCACTTTTGGCGGAAGGGATTTGCCTCATGAACCTCTGGCAAATGATTTTGGCCAATGGATCTATGGCTGCGACATCTGTCAGGAAGCATGCCCCATGAACCATCGAAAATGGGTGGATGAAGAGAATTTTCCCGGACTTGACGAAATTGCTCCATCACTTACAATAGAATCCATCTTAGAAATGGATGAAGAATTCTACCGTCAGAAAATCCAGCCGAAATTCTTCTATCTTACTCCGGAGGACCTTTGGAAATGGCAGGTGAATGTACTGAATTTTATGAAAAACAATTATCAGGAACATTACCGTCAAAGAATTATGGATGCTTTGGAAAGCCCTTATCCGAAAGTAGCTGAAATGGCTGAAACAATCTGCAATACTCTCAACCTAACAGACCTTAGACCGTAAGGCCACTTGATGCCGGACGTAAAATGTTAATAAATGTACCTTTGTCATCACTTGACAAAGAACATTTCTCCCTTTATTGTTATAGGAGTAGTATAAACTGAAAAAATAATCCCAGCAAAATTAAGCAGCAGGCTAGGTTGAAAAAACAAAAGGCTGTTTTTTCAACTACGGATTCAGGAATATCCAATCGAAGATTGGATATTCACGAAAGGGGTTAATATACCTGCTGCCCTAAAATGCAGATAATTGAAAGGGTATGATTATAAAATGAAAACCAATAGCACAGAAGAACCAAGACTGTTAAACTGCGCATGCCGTAACCTTCGTATGACAACCCGGATGGTTACACAGTATTACGACAAAGCACTTCACGATGCCGGTATGAAATCCACCCAATTCGCTTTATTAATCGATATTGCTTCACATGATGACGGTCTGTCGATAAACGAATTGGCAGAATACTCTATGATGGATCAGACAACCGTCACACGCAATGTGGAAATTCTTCGTAAGAATGGATATGTCATTGTCCAAACAGAAGAGAAGGACTCACGCAGAAAAAAGATTACCTTAAGTAAAGAAGGAAGACAAAAGCTGGATGCTGCCACTCCTCTTTGGAAAAATGCTCAAACGAAATTACAGCAGTCAATCGGAGAGGAACAGTATGATGCCTTCCTTAAGACCCTCTCTCTCCTTCAGAAAATAAAATAAAGCTTTCGGATTATCTGCTATTCATTCCCGGCAGATAATCCGAAAGCTTTTTTCAGAGCCTTAATGCGCTTTATCACACACGTTTTTACGATTTCACTATCGCCTGCCATGTCAAATCCATGAACGGTTCCGGCTGTCTCATATAGTTCCACGGGCACACCGTTTGTCTCAAGAGCTTTGGCATAATTAATTCCTTCATCCCTTAAGCAGTCAAATTCCGTTATTTCAACATATGCGGCAGGCAAATCTTCTAGAGAAGCTGCTTCCATTGGAGATGCATATTCCCTTTTAGTATCCACTCCGTTCTTTAGATAAAGCTCCCACATCTTTTTATTGAGAATTGAATTCCACATGGGCGTATCTGTATAGCTTTTAGCCGATTCCGTAATCTGTCTGGCATCCGTAACAGGATAGATTAACATCTGAAAGCAGATCTCAGGACCTTTCCTGTCCCTTGCCATCATACTAACGGCAGCTGCAAGGGCAGCTCCCGCACTGTCTCCTCCAATGGCTATTCTCTTTCTATCAATTCCAAGCTCTTCTGCATTTTCATAGGTCCATTGCAACGCATGATAGCAGTCTTCCGCTCCAATTGGGAAGGCATATTTCGGTGCTAACCGGTAATCTACAAATACCACCTTGCACGGTGTTTGTAAAGCATATTGACAAGCCAGGTCCTTATGATAAGGTGCCGCTTTTAATGCAAAGGCTCCTCCGTGCAGATAAATCAGGCAGGGAGTATTTTTATCAATCTTCGGTTCATAAATTGTAAGCTTAACGGAACCGTTCCGGTGCCCTGGAATCCGCCTTTCTGCAGTAACAATCCCAACCGCGGGCTTCCTCTTTTGTACAATTACTCCCAGCATTGTATTAATAAACGGCAGGAGTACCGGTGACAGATTTAGTTTTATATTCTGATATTTTATAAAATCGCCGTGTATCTCGTATTTTGCCATAGATGCTCCTTAATATTATCTGAAACTCGTTTTCTGAAATGAAAGCCTTCATCCATTACTGCAAATCTTCTCCCGCCTGTTTCCCTGCTGCCAGTATCCTTATCCCAAGAATAATAAACCATGCGGAGAAAAACAGCTGTATAATAAAGTACATAACACTTCCGATTAACCAGGGAAAAGCGCCTATAAGAACCAATACCGCTGTCAAAAATCCGAAATATGCAGCCATCCTGCCAACGGCGCTTTTACGAATTACAAAACAAAGAAGGATGATAGCCACACTCCAAAGGATTGCTGCACAATGGGTGCCTCCGTAGTAAATGCCAAGTACCAGTTTATTGATATCAGTTGATAATTCCATATTATATACAGGGTAAGCTAATCGCCCCAGAATAATATCCAGAAATATATTAACCGGAAGAATAAGGGCGAGAATTCCGCATCCAATCAGTGCTTTCACCTTTTCTGTCTTTACCAGTACTTTATACAAGGCTGCGATAGAGGGAATCAGCGCTAAGGTAGCAAAAAAAAGCACCTCATCTGCCATGGCAATATGAAACTGCCACTTTGTAAGCCAGGTTTGTATCTCTGAGTCCAAAGCCGGCGGACTGGAGATAGGTAAAAGGAACAGGTTCTGTATAAGGGTGAGAATACCAAAAATAACGAATGCAATTCCGCCAATTTTTATAATGCCGTTTTTTTGTTTCATGAAATCCCCTTCCTGAAGGAGGTGTATTTACAAACTCACCGGGACGGTCACCGTCGGCCCGCACAAACAGTTTTTCAAACACCCTAAGATTTTTTACTCTGTTAATAAAAAGTTATTTCCTTCATTCGCTTCTTCCAGCGTTCTTATTTCAAAGGATTTATACCCTAAAGCAATAAAAGGGTCCGAATTGGCAATTGCAACAGCCTCCTCCAAATCTTTGGCTGTGAAAACTACCATTCCTCCGGGATAATCTGTAAAGGGCCCGCAAAGCACGAGCTTCCCTTTCTTGTTTAATTCTCTTAAATGTTCAACGTGACTTTTTACCACTTCTTCATTCAGAGGTATTAGATTTTTCATAAGGTATACATACATAACAGTGTCCGCCCCTTTTCAAATATTAAAATACCTTCAGATAGCCATCAGACATAAAGTTTTCTCTTCTCTTTCACCACTAATACTCGTCCCAATGCAAGTCCAATCAGCCATAGAGAGAAATAAATCAAGATAGTTAGAGGAATATTTAATTTTACTTTACCCTTATCTGCCTGCCGGAACAAAGCACTGTTTTTTAACTCAAGATTCAACCCTGTCATATAACCTCTGTTAATGTAATTTTTGCTGCCAGCTTATTCCTTAGCAAATACATCATTCTCTTTATCAGAATTCCAAATGTATTCAATGGCATCGGCTGTCCGGACGGCCGCCTCTTCTCCGAATCTGTCTGCAATGAAACCAAGAGACATATCAATTCCTGCCGATACTCCCGAAGAAGTATAAAATTTACCGTCGACTACCCATCTCGCTCTGGCAATCCAGTCTACTGACCTGTTCACAGACCTGACCCAATCGAAAGCCCTTTTATTAGATGTAGCCCTGTGCCCATTCAGTATACCGGTCTTCGCTAAAAGTGCGGAACCTGTACACACACAAAGACAATATTCCGCCTGAAAAGCAAGCTGACTCAATATGTCAATAAATTCAGAATCATTGACAAGAGACCTTGTCCCCTGACCGCCGGGCACCAGTAAAATGCCGGAATAGTCCGCTTCTTTTGCAGGCATTGTTAGAATCTCCGTACCCTGCCGGCTTCTTATAACACCGCTGGCGACCGAAATATAACGGAGCTGATATTCCTTCCTATGTCCCAGGACTTCCACCGGACCGAATACATCCAGGGTTTCAAAATCAGAAAAGAGCAGGACATTAACATCCATTCCTTCATCCTCACTTTGTTTTTTCCATTTCTTTCATTATAGACAGCGGCAAAGGGGCTGTCAAATTTATTATACTTTATTTTATATTTTTCGTGTTGCAAAGAGTTCTCCATATAGTTTCCATATGGCACCATCTTGAGTTCCCATGCTCTGCCAGCGGAAGGAATTCTCCGTAACCTCTGAGAATATCCATTTCTTTTTTTCTCCGGTGATTTCAGTCAGTACAATTGTATCTCCGCTTTTTCTTGCTTCCAGTCTTGTCATCTGACCGGTACATCCATAAAATATATCCCATGCCTGAGTTTTAGGGTTATATATTCTTAAGGTTGTACCATATTCCGCATCAGGTTGATTATTATTAGCTCGTTCTTCACTTGACGGACAGATGAATACATCCTGAATGGCTGTTCCGTCTAAAACCCACGAAAATATCCACTCCCCTTTGATATGCCGCTCATGCTCCGTCCCATGATTATCGACCCATTCAAAATCCCATTTACCTATTAACTCTCCGAATAAATTATGCTCATCGGGTATACTACTGCTTTTTGATTCACAGATTAATACTTTAGCAAATTCATTCATCTATCCGACCTCCTTTTTTCTTTATTTTACCAAATATTTCATGACAGCTGTATGTCATATTCTAAAAATAATCAAATACAAAACCGTTCGAGATTCAATTTATTCCAATGTTTTATCTGCCTTGGCATATATACTGCTCGCATATTCACGAACTTGGTCTAATTCTCCGGGATTTGGATGATTTCGGTTAAGTACCAGCCAGGACTGACCTTTACATACGAAGGGCTCACTTATGACCCTTATTCCTTTTTCCTGCAAAAGCCTGCTTATATCAGCTCCAATGGTCTTCTGCCCACCGCAGCTGGCAAAGACAGCCACATTTTTGACCATTTTGGGGTCTAATTTTGCAATAAAGGAACGGGTCTTCTTATTTGGCTTACCAAAATAGACTCCATCTCCAATAAATAGCAGATCAACGTTTTTTGAGAAAGAAGTACTATCTTCTATCCTTTCAGCCTTAACCTTTAAGGTTTCTGCAATGGTGCGGGCAAGCTTTGCTGTATTTCCTGTTGTTGAATGATATAGCACCTTAATATTCATATTATTCATACCAACTCCTATCCAGGTTATCAGGTCAGCAGACCTGCCTGTGATACTGCCTCATTATGGCATCCTTCCATTCTGATTTTCCTTTATTCTTTCTCTTCATTCTTTCTTTTTATTCATTCTCTTTTTCATTATCATTCTGCCAGGGCGTGTTTGAAAACCAGCTCTTCAATTCCTGCTGATAATCATAGGGAGTAAATTCTATCACATGATATTCCTGTACTCCTGCCTGAACAAGCGGGTCATTGCTGCAAAATTGCTCCACTTCATCACTGTCATTGCATTTTAATACAATGACACCTCCTCCTGCACCTTCCTTGGGCCCTGATAAAAGAATTACTCCGGAACGAAAACCTTTCTGTAAATATTTAAGATGTTCGTCAATAGCAGTTTTCAATTCAGAAGCATTGGGAAGTACTTCGGCAAAGGAACCTTCCAAAACATAATATTTCATTGCTGCTTTCTCCTTTCAAATTATAGTTTTTTATATTTTAACAGTACAAAATAAAGAACACCTGCAAGTAACGGAAATACCGCCATAAATGCAAACATGCCGCCGTATCCCATAACAGCAGAAATAACTCCCGCAAGAACTGCTCCCATTCCAATTCCTCCGTCAAACCCGGTAAAGAAAGTAGCATTGGCAGCTCCCGTTCTGTCCTTTGGTACTTTTACAATAGCCATTGTCTGTAAGCTGGACTGTGCCGCTCCAATGCCGATTCCATAGAAAAAAGCACACACCAGAAATGCCAACAGGCTGCTGCTGACTGAAAGTATGAGTAAAGCAACAGGAATTAATACAACTCCCGGCCATATACCGGCACCAAATCCTTTGCGGTCAACAAGTCTTCCCAAAAAGGGACGGGTTACCAGCATACTTACGGCATACACAGTGAAAAACAGCCCAACCCCTTTGATGGATTTCTCTGCTCCATACAGCGCCAAAAAGGTCATAATGGAGCCAAACGTAATCATAATGAGAAACATTATAACGGATGGCAGGATGGATTCTTTGGCATAAAGAGTTGCTTTTTTCTTTATTCCCTGAGTATCCGATCCTTTTTGATATTTGATAAGCAGCGCTAATCCAAGGCTAAATACCAGGAATATCAATGCCAGAAGCACATTATTTCTCATGCCAAGGGAGAGGGCGATAGCAGGTGCTATGGCCATTGCGATACTGCTGGCAAGACTGAAGTAACCCATGCCTTCTGCAAAACGCTCTTTCCCGATACTATCGGAAGCCACTGTGCTGCAAGCCGTATTGGACAATCCCCAGACCAACCCGTGTGTAAAGCGGATAACAAAGATTATTGCTACCACCGGAAAGAAGCGATAAGCTGCCGTAGACAACATCATGCCCACAAGTCCTGCAATAAATAATCCCTTCCGTCCATATCGGTCAAGTGCCAGCCCTGCAAACGGCCGAACAAGCAAAGTAGCTATTGTTATTACCCCCTGCAGCAATCCTAAAATGCCATCAGGTGCTCCAAGAGATTTTAGATAAGGCGGCAAGGCTGAGGGAAACAGCTGAAAGGCAAAGAACATAAAAAAATTCACAAGAGTTATTAATACAAAGTTTCTTGTCCAAAATTTTGTCTTACTCAACTTCAATGTCCCTCCCTGCCTGCCCTGCATTCTCAGTGAGCAGGTTATTTAATACCTTATTCATAAGAAACAAAAGCTGCTCTGTTTCCCTTTCGGATAATCCCCTTGAAGCCACCTCCAGATTCTCCTGAAATATCTTCGCAACAACAGGTGCTTCTTTTCGTCCAAGTTCTGTCAGATACAAGTGATCGACCCGGATATCCTTATCATCCTTTTGCTTTATGACATATCCTTTGCTGACCAGATTCTTAACTGCCTTGGCTGTGGTGGATTTCCCGATGTGCAGATGTTCGCTCAACTCCTTTTGAGAAATCCCTTCCTTTAACGAAATTACAAAGAAAAAATCATACTGACCATTCTTGATATTTAACTCAGACAGCCTGCTGCTTATCAGCATCTGCATATTACGGTAAATTGCTGCATTGACCTGACCTATAGTATTCATAAATTGGTGGCATCCTTTCTAAGATGAAATTCCTTTCACTCATCCACGTAATACCGCATACTGGCATTACATATAGTTTCCTTTGCAACTATATTACCACCAGATAGTTTCCTTTGCAACTATTATTTTATATGATTGTGTTCTATTGTAAAGAACTAGTTCTGTTCACAGGTCATATGTGCGACGTGTTTTTTGTGAGTGCAGCGAAGCGAAAGTCACAGAAAACCGGAGAATTGCCGCACCAAAACGCCGACTTTGCGTTTTGTGTGCACCGCGAAGCGTGTTATTGTTCACAACACTGCTGCATTTGGCAGGGGTGTGAACAATAACTGGCCTTTATCCAGTAAATTATGCAATCAGATGGAATGCGCACCAGACCAGGACGGCTGCCATCAAGACATTCAGCATCCGATAGTGCTTAGCATACTGTTTTTGCAGCAGATGTCCGGCAAACGCCCAGGTAATGCAACCTGAAAGGCCTATTAACGTATTACAGACAATACTTGCGCTCAGCAGTAATTTAGAATTTGAATATGGGAGGATATATCCGGTATAAATAGTTATAGCATATAAAATAATTTTTACATTCATAAACTGCAGTCCGAAGCTTGCCCAAAAATCACTTTTCAGTCCTTCCGAATCATCGATTGATTTACTTAAAAGAATATGTATTGCCAGCCATGCTATATATCCTGCCCCGATATATTTCATAATCACAGCTAATTTCGGCATTACCCTGGACAGCTCCAGGCAGGCAGCTGCGCTGATGACCATTACAAGAAAAAAGCCGGCAGCAACTCCCAGCAGTGTCATCTTCCCCTTACGGATACCTTTTCTGCTGACTGCATTCAGAACCAGGATATTATTCGGTCCCGGGGTATAGGCAGTTATAATAGCATACGGTAAATAACTTAAAATCAAGTCCATTGTTCTTGTCATCTCCCTTTTTTTCTTCTATAATACGAATATACTTTAATTAAATCAAATTGAATCTTTTAATAATATACTTCATTATTTTTGAATAATCAAAAGGAGAGAACATGGAGCTCAAATATCTACATACCTTTAAGACCATCGTTTCTGAAGGCAGTTTTACAAAAGCGGCGGATAAATTAAACTATACCCAGTCAACCATAACCTTTCAGATGAAGCAGCTGGAGCAGGAACTCTCTGTAAAGATATTTGAAAAGATAGGAAGGAACATGATTCTGACAAAAGCCGGTCAGGAATTAATTCCCCATGTTGACGAAGTCCTGAACTCTATGAACCGGCTATCCTGCTTTAGTGACGACCTTTACGATCTAAAAGGGGGGTTGCAGATAGAAATGGGAGAAACATTACTTTGCTATAAAATGGCTCCGGTGTTAAAAGAACTCCACCAGCTCGCCCCTCAGGCAAAGCTGTACTTAAAATCAACGAACTGTTATGAAATATTAGAAAAAATCAGAACGGGGAAAACGGACCTGGGCGTCTTCTATCTGAATGTATGTGATTCCGAAGAGTTTCTTCAGACCTACCCTATCGGAGAATACACAATGGATTTAGTGGCTTCCCCCAGAATAAAAGAGAAGTTTCCCGATTTTATTACCCCAAACCAGAACTTTAATCTGCCCTTTATTATAGATGAGCCCGACTGTATTTTTCGGCAGATATTTGAGGAATACCTTGAATCCCGCAGTATCACGCTGGATCATACCATTGAACTGTGGAGTATTCCAACGATTAAGAACCTTGTCAAAAATGATGTTGGCATCTCTTATCTTCCCTCCTTTACTGTGGAGGAAGAATTAAAGAAGGGAGAATTATGCAAAATAAAGACTGCCATTGATTCCCGTAAGTTAACCGCCGTGTGCGCCCACCACAAAAATAAATGGGTAAGCCCTCTTATGAAACTTTTTATTCAGCTGGCTACTAATAGTTCATTATAAAAGTAATCTTTATAACACTTATCCAGTAATGATTCAGTTGTCAAAAGGTCAGCTTTCTACAATAGGACGGCAATTTACCCAAAGCAGAAAGACTCTGCGCTGATTCCAAAGCGCATTTGCTGGTGCCAAGGCGCATGAGTCTTTCTGCTTTGGGTAAATTGCCTGTATTTGAAACAGGGCTTTTGACGCCTAAATTATTTTTTTTACTATATCCACGTTACTATAAACTATCTGACTGTACCATATTTGTTATACATACAGCTCAACTTTCCCCTGCCAGAAGGTATTACAGCCATCCGATAGCATAAGCTTGATATCTCCGGCTTCCGGAACAAACTCCATCCTGTCATTCCAGACGGAAAGCTTCTCTTCCTCAAGTTGTAAGACAGCTCTAACGGTTTTTCCCCTGCTGACCCATACCTTTGTAAAAGCCTTCAGCTCCCTGATACGGGGTATGACACTGGCCTGCATATCTTTTATAAAGAGAAGCAGCAGAGCATAACCGTCACAGTCACCGGTATTGGTTACATCGACTTCTAGCTCAATGCATCCCTTCTTTAATTGCTCCAGAGTAAGTCTGATGCCCTCTGCTCCTTCTCTTTGTTTATCATCTTCTAATCTATATTTTTCGTCCTGACGCTCACTAAAATCACAGAACCTTACCTGGACGTCACTATACTCAAAAGACGTATAGGATAAACCATAGCCGAAGGGATACAGAGGACTCTCCTGCATATTATAATAATTCATAGCCTGATAAGAGTCCTTATAATTATAATAAACCGGAAGCTGCCCCACATGCCTTGGTATGGAAACCGGAAGATGACCTGACGGACATGTTTCGCCAAACAGTATCTCCGCAATAGCCTGCCCGCCCTTCATACCAGGGTAAAAGGCACATAACAAAGCCTTGGAGTACTTCTCTATTTCGGATACCGCATAAGGACGGCCCTGTATCAGAACTGAAACCCCAGGCTTTCCTGTCTGATAGATGGCTTCTGCCAGACGGTTTTGCAGTCCCGGCAAATTCAAATCGGCTGAATCTATTCCTTCGCCGCAATCCATCTCCACTTTTCCATTTAACTTTGCCGCGCCATTTGCATCAAACTCGGCACCGCCAAATCGGCTGGAGGAGCCTCCCAGTACCAGAATGGTACAATCACTGGACTTCGCTAACCGGACTGCCTCTTCTATATAATCTTCCTGCCCGTCTAAAAGTCCGCATCCTTTAGAGAACCTCACCTGGACTTCTTCTCCGCTGTTTTCTATGAATTCCTTTATCCCCCTTAATACGGTTATGCCTTCTGCATGGCTGACAGGAGGAGTATAATCCCCCAGCTGATGGTAGATTTCATCTGCATTGGGTCCAATTACTGCAAGAGAGCGTATTTGTTTTATATCCAGCGGAAGAATCTTCTCCTCATTCTTTAACAGGCATACAGATTCTCTGGCCAGTTCCAGTGCTTCCGGATGGTCTTTATAAGTATGAGACACAGATACATCCTTTTCCGTAATGTAAGGATTTTCAAAAAGTCCCATCTCAAATTTCAGCTTTAGAATCCTGAAAACTGCCTCATCCAGTTCCTCCATCGTTAAAAAGCCGCTGTCATAAGCCTCTTCCAACCTGGTAAAACCTTCATCCCAGAGACTGATGTCAACGCCCGCCGTCAAAGCTCTGGCTGCTGACAGGGCATTATTTCCCGTCATAACATCCAGTCTGTCAACTGCCAGACCGTCTGCCATCACAACGCCCTCAAAATTCATCTCTCCCCGGAGAATATCTGTAAGCAGCTTCTTATTACTATGGCAGGGCACTCCGTCAATCTCATTGTAAGCTGCCATGATACCTTTGACGCCAGCCTTACTGCAGGCTTTTGCCCCGGGCAAATGAATTTCCCTTAGTTCTCTTTCTCCGATACGGGCGGCACTGGCATTAATACCGCCGGTTCCTTCTCCCTGGGCACAGAAATGCTTCGCTACGGCAGCTATTCCATTGCTCTGGATTCCCGTTACGGCCGCCTTTGCCAGTTCACTGCTAAGATATGGGTCTTCACTGTAGCATTCTTCACTTCTTCCCCATCTGGGGTCCCTTAAGACATCCAATACAGAGATAAGTGCCATGTGAACACCCATTTCTTTTAACTGACTGCCGCAGACCTCATAGGCTCTTCTTAAAAGCTCAGGGTGAAAGGCTGCTCCCGCATTCAGATTGACCGGCAGCAGATATCCGTCAAGAGCCTGGTGCCCGTGTGGGCATTCGGAGCTTAAAAGCATGGGGATACCAAGTCTTGAATGCTCCAGGACGTACTTTTGGACCATATTATAAGCTTTGGGAGCAAGAATTCCTGTCAGCCCGCTTTCATAGTCCTTCCCCGACCAGGGGTCCGCCCGGTACAGCCCATACAGTACTCCCAGTCCTCCATAATACTCAATCTCTTCTTTTAACTCCCGGCTTAGCAGAATATCATTGCCCTTTCTTTCATAGGCGTGAAAGCCATAGAGATGCTGATTTAACTGCCCGGCTTTTTCCCTGACAGTCATATGGGACAATAAATCCTTTGCCCGCTCATCTGGTGAAAGTTTGCTGTTCTGATATATATAATCCATCACTCATACCTTTCTAAAAGCCTGCAAACTTAAGTTCACAGGCTTTAATTTGTGCAAAACAGGAAAAATGCATTTCCCTTTTCCTACAATTCTCTAAGTCTGTCAGCATACCATAGTATAACATTCTGAATACGGTACAGTTCTGATTCCTTGCTGACACTCCTCCATACCTCTTTATAATGATAGAACCAGTGTTCCAGCTGTTCTGCAAGTGCTTTGGGGTCTGCCTGTACCTCATTTTTCACCCCATAGAGTTCCTGGCTTATAACAGCTCCGATTACATTAAATAATGCCATGCCTTCTGCTGCAACAATATATGGTTTCACAAGGACTCTCTTATTGCAATCCAGGTGTTTAAGGTTTCTATATAGATTATTAATACCTTGGGAAATCACTTCATTGGCTGCCCTTACACCGCTAAAATCCAGGGCTGTGAGATATTGTTTTTTCTCTTCTGCACTCCTGCCCTTGCTGTCCAGTTCCATGTACCGAACCACATGATACCATTCAAATACACTTTTTTCTGATAATAATGCCGCATTATGAACAAAGGAGAGGGAACTGTCTCCGAATTCCAGCAGGGATATCTGGCCCTTGATTTCATCATTATCCGGTATCTGGCGGTTCCAGGAGAATGCCGCTCCGAATATTATGCCGGTAATGCTGAATTCAGGATGGTTAATATGTCCGAAATCGCCCCAATCGGTATTTAGAATTCCAATTGCCTGATACTTATGGGCGTAATTGCACATTCTGCTGATGTTCTCATAGGAAGCATCAATGAAATTAATGAACTGATTCCAGCCGGCGACACCGGGGCACATGTACTGAGTTGCCCCTGCTTTGTGTAAGGCAAGCGCTGCCTCCTCTCCTTCATTTCGGGAATAACCCCAATTCAGGCAGATAGTTTCAGCCGGTAATTGATTGATTGCATCCGGGAAGCCTTTGATAATATCTCCCCAGAACATAGGCCTTTTGCCTTTCTCCAGCAGATATTCACACAGTTCCTTTACAAAACTGACATACATGTTATCCACACCGATCTGATCAGCCAGACCCTTTGATTTTCCTTTACCCAAATCAAAAGTTTCATCCGCACAGAGGTTAAAATGTTTGGAGGAGAACAGGGGGAGATATTCATCGATTAACTTCTTAACAAGTTTCATGCTCTCGCCATTTGTTACGTCAACTGTATGATGGTCCATCCGGTCATTAAAGGAAAAAGGTTCTTTATCGGAACCCGGAAGCTCACATAAAGAAGCATAGGTCTTCGTACTTAATAACTTATATAAATGTCCAAAGCTCGATAGAGATGGAATCAGCTCAATATGAAATTGCCTGCAATACGCATCCAGTTCCAGAATCTCATAAGCAGTCAAAGGGGTATCATCTCTCCATACCTCGCTTAACCCTTGAAAGAGAAAACTATGTTCAACATAGAGCTGTAATTGATTTATTTTATAATAGCTCAGCTTTTCTACCAAGCTCTTCAGATAGGCCAGGGTCGGAATTCTTCCTCTCGTGGCATCAAAGTAATAGCCTCTGTTTGGCATATCGGGATAATCATTTATAGTAAGGCAGGGTAAGATGGCACCTTCTACTGCTATAATCTGTCTTAAGGTCTGTATTCCATACAGTATTCCCGCATTGCCTCCGCCGTCTATCCGTATGCCATCCTGCTGAATGGAGATTGTGTACTCTTCTTCCTTCCTATCCTCAGTGTGTTTCAGGTAAATACATCCTTCTTCAAACTCACCCTTTGTAACAGCCGCATAAAAGCCCAGTTTCGCCTCAATATCCTTACTCAGAAGCTTTGCATGTGTGAATACCTCGGGGTCACAGGAAGCATCGATTACAATCCTCCCCCGGTAAGTGAATAAAAAGTTCTCTTTTCCCAAACTAACGCTTTGGGGTCTTGGTAAAATAGTCATACGCATCTCACTTTCTTATTTTTCTTATTTACTCCCTATTTGGAGGTAAGGGCTGCTGCACTTCCTCATCCAGGGAGAAGATATTTTAGCGTATCTCCTCCCTGAATGTCTATTTTGCAACAGCCCTTCTGTATGAAAAAAATATAATTCTAGTTAGTTGAATGAAAAATCATTTATTGAAATCTGATTCTATAGGTCTTTATCTCATAAGGCTTAATTTCAATGTCAAATCCGTTCTCTGTCTTCGGAACAGTTTCAATAAACTCTTCTATCAGATTGCATTCCTCAACGGATACAATCTCCGATGCCATATCAAGGCTGATATGTGCTTTTGTCAGGGAGTTCTCGTATTCATAGATACGAATTACAACACCCTCTCCGTCTTCTGCCTGTTTCACGGTCTCAATCATTACATTTGGCTTGTTGACAGATACGAAAGAGAAAGCTGTACCGGGGTTACCGCCCTTTCTTGCAAAAGCCGGCTGATTAAGTTTCGCTGCTTCTAAAACAGTACCTGCTGCTCTCCAGCCCTCTGCATGAGGATACAGAGCATAGGTAAAGAAATGTTCTTCCTGGTCTGTTGCAGGATTGGGCTCAATTCCGGATTTAATCAGGGTAATAGCCATATTGCCGTCTTTTACGGAATGGCCGTACTTGCAGTCATTTAACAGGCTGACACCGTAATGTCCTTCGGATAAATCAATCCATTTATGTCCGCAGCTTTCAAATCTTGCCATATCCCAGCTGGTATTGCTGTGTACTTTTCTGGTCAGGTTACCGAACTGGATATCAAATGCCGCTTCATCGGAGTGAATGTTAACAGGGAAATGTACCTTTAATAAATGCTGGTGGTCTTTCCAGTCAACATAGGTATTAAACTCAATTCTTCTGCTATTTGCGTAGAAATAGATCTTCTGTCTGATGAAAGAATTACTAATGCTTCTTTCAATCTCCAGAGTTACCCGTACTTCTCCGATCTCAGTCCATTCCATACGGGAAATATTGGTCACATCCCAGAATTTTTCTGTGTGGAAAATGTCAATGTCCCAGTTATCATAGTAAATAGGCTTATCTTCGTACATACGGAAGAGATTTCCCTGCTGTCCGTCCTGTAATACCTGACGTTCATTCTGCTTATCATAGATAGAAGTAAAAAGTCCCTGTTCATTCAGTTCAATGGAGTAATAAGGTGTTTCCAGACAATTGCCGTTTAAGCTGAAAGGTTTCTCATTTTCTCCGCCGCTTACTATTTCAAAAGTCTTGCTGCCCTTTGCCGGTATGCCTTTCAGATAAGCAACAGCACCGTCTGCTGATTTTTGTACCGGATAGGTGTTTCCTGCCTCATCCTTTAGTGCCTCGGCATTGATATCGCCGATATTCACAATATCATCACGAAGGAAGCCAAGAGTATTGTAGATGGTCACGCCTTCTCCCTCGCCAGTTAATTCCATCAGACAGTTATCGATAATAGCTTCAGCCTTTTCTGCCAGCTCTTTATATTCCTTCTTTGTAACTTCATATACCTCTTTAATAGAAGAACCGGGTAAAATGTCATGGAACTGGTTCAGCAGTACTTTCTTCCACATGTCATCGAGCTCTTCTGCCGGATAAGGTATATTCTCCTTCAATGCCAATACGGAAAGCAGCTCCAGATCCATTAACATAAGCTCGCTCTTACGGTTGGAACGTTTATTTCTGGCCATGGAGGTATAAGTTCCCCTGTGGTATTCGAAATAGAATTCCCCTTCCCAGACCGCTACTCTGTTACTATCCTTTACACGTTCCTCTAATTCTTCAAAATAGGTACCGGCGAATTCCTGGCGTACTTTTGGTATGCCGCGCACACCTTTTTCCATACGGATGGAAGTCTCCAGCATCTCTCTTGTGGGGCCGCCGCCGCCGTCTCCGTATCCGTAGGAAATCAGGATATCATTGTTGATGTCTTTATTCTGGTATCTCATCCAGCCGCCCATAATGGAGTCAGGATGAAGCATTCCGTTATAAGTTGTAAAGAATTCTTCTGTACTCTGACCCACACCGAGGGTTGTAATAAGATGAGTAAAAATGCTGGTTCCGTCAATTCCCTTCCAGTACATGGTATCATTGGGTATCTTATTGAACTGATTCCAGGCCAGCTTGGTGGTCATAAAATAATCAATTCCCGATTTCTTCATAATCTGAGGAAGTGCTCCGGAATAGCCGAATACGTCAGGAAGCCATAACACTCTGTTATCTACACCGAATTCCTCTTTGAAGAACTTTTTGCCGTGCATGAACTGGCGCACCAGTGATTCGCCGGAAGTCAGGTTACAGTCGGCTTCTACCCACATGCCGCCTTCCGGTTCCCATCTGCCTTCTTTTACTCTTTCCTTTAATCTGGCATAAAGCTCCGGATATCTTTCTTTCAGAAAATAATATAACTGGGGCTGACTCGACATGAATTTATAATTCGGATATTCTTCCATGAGCTTTAATACCGTAGCAAAGCTTCGTCCAACTTTTTCCCTGGTCTGTTCAACGGTCCACCACCAGGCAACATCAATATGGGTATGCCCGATGCAGGTAGCGATAACATCTTCATAGCCTGCCATCTCTTCATACAAAGCTTTCTCAAGATACGCGTCAGCTTCTGCCAGGGAAGCATAGAATTCCTCGTTATAAGGAGTTCTTAAATCCAGAAGGTTAATGCAGTTGTTTAATACTGCCTCTATATCTCTTCTTACCTTATCATCCTTTTCCATACGGGTAAAGGCACTTAAAGGTACGTTAATATCATAATAGAGCTTCTCAATTCTTGGATCGATCTCCAGCATTTCTACAATCAGGTTAAACTCACTGTGGAGTGTTCCCGTATAGGACTGTAAATCCAGGTGATAGATCTGTCCGCAAACAGCTTCCTTTGTCAGAAGGACTCTTCTGTGATTCATATCAATTCCCTGGGTTGCTGTATTGTCAACATACAGTAAGAATTGAGGATTCTTGCCATCGTCCCATTCCTCTATCTGGGTCTTTACATTCATCCATACCGCTTTGCCTTCCATAGACTGAGGTACTGTGAATTCACCGCGGAACCAGTAATGCTCATCGGGTCCGTACCAGTGCATTGTTCTGCAATCAAATTTTTCCCATTCAGCCTCTGCTTCTTCGGCATCCTTCGGATAGATATAATTGCCTTTCTTATATTTCCAGTCGTCAACGTTTACT
This sequence comes from Bacillota bacterium, assembly GCA_023450835.1. GTDB lineage: Bacteria > Bacillota > Clostridia > Lachnospirales > Lachnospiraceae > Anaerocolumna. The sequence goes on from JAEXGM010000189.1 coordinate 84,603, forward strand.
TTTTGTACCACTGACAGTTTTTTTAATTCGTCACTTATTACACGAATTCTCTTATCTAAAAATACCATGGCCGCCTCTTTCTACATATACATCCTATATGTTAATGTAAGAATACTTTAACGTTAATTTTATAAAGTTCTGCAATTTCAATTATTGTATCCTACGTAATTTCCTTCCTGACATAGCTTAAAATCATATCAACCGCTTTATCCTGGGGCGAAGAACCGTTTATAATTAAATCTGCTCTCCATTTTGTCGGTTCCACATATTCGTCATGACGATAACGGACCATGTCCAAATATACCTCTGAAATTTCATCAAAGGTCAGACCCCACTCCATATTTCTGCGAAGCCTTCGGACAATCCGTTCATCTGCTCTGCAATCTACAAACAGTTTTAAATCCAGATATGGATAGATATCCTCATCCCATAATGCTAACAGCCCTTCTATAATAATGATATCATAGTTTTCGGTCATCGCTTCCTTTAAGTCCAAAGCTAATTGTTTCAAATACATTGTTTCCGGATGATTATCATCTGTATACATTTTCTTTGTAACAGGAGCGGCAACAAAAGGACGTTCATTTTCAGGCTTAAAGTAGGAATCCATGTGAAAAACCTTAAGCGAATACTGTTTTAGCTGTTTCTCTAATTTATCACTTAATGTGGACTTCCCGCCGGCACTGCCTCCGGCAATTCCTATTATGTATGGCTTTTTCATGATAAATAACCTCGCATTTGCTATAATTTACCTTTATTATACCATGTTTACAAGAAGCCACATAATAATTTCTTTACACTTCTTTCATCGCTGCCATTAATTCGTCAACTGTTGTAAAGGCCAATCCAACTACGGTATCCGCAGCACCATAATATATTGCGATTCTTCCTGTATCTGCATCTGTTAAAGCCGCACAGGGGAAGACTACATTAGGCACATCTCCGGTTGTTTCATATAATTCCCTTGGTGCCAGAATATAATTCCTGGTTCTCTTCTTTACTTTCCAGGGTTTCTCCAGATCCAGCAGGGCACATCCCATACGGTACACAAAACCGTTACAGGTTGCCAATACGCCGTGATAAATGGTTAACCAGCCTTCATCTGTCTCAATGGGAGTAGCTCCGGCGCCAATCTTTGTTGCCTGCCAGCCGGATTCCTCAAAATTGGTGGTTCCCATAACATAGCGGTGATGTCCCCAATATTCCAGGTCATTGCTTTGGCTGTAATAAATATCGCCGAAAGGTGTATGTCCGTTATCGCTGGGACGGCTAAGCATTGCATACTTTCCGTTAATCTTTTTCGGAAAAAGAACACCATTACGGTTAAAGGGTAAGAAAGCATTCTCTAATTGTACAAAAGTTTTAAAATCAAAGGTATATCCCACTCCGATTGTCGGTCCGTGATACCCATTGCACCAGGTAATATAATAACGGTCTTCAATAAAACAAACTCTTGGGTCATAGCGGTAGACCTTTGCTAATATTTCTTCGTCCTCACCGGTGAATTCAATAGGTTCCGGACTGATATCCCAATTTATACCATCTTTGCTGAATCCTGTGTATATGTCCATCGTTACAGCTCTGCTGTCACACCGGAATACTCCAGCATATCCATCCCCAAAAGGCACTATGGCACTATTAAACACACTATTGGATGTGGGTATTGCATCTCTGTCTATAATGGGATTTGCGTCGTATCGCCATACGGGATGAAGGTACCCTTCCGGTTTATCCTGCCACGGAAGATTATTATAAGATCCTCCAATAATTTTACTCATTTTTTGTTCCTCCATTATACTATTAGTCAAGTACTGCTGCCGTCCGGCGTTTCCAGTATGATCTATCTTAAATCAGATACATCTTAAATGAAATATCCTGATTTATTTTCAAAGGGTTCAAATATCTGTTTTTGCTTCATTAGACATTAAACGGGCTATTGCAAAATATTGGCGCGAACCATCTGTACATTTTGTAACAGCCCGTTTAATCATTACATCATTATGCTATTTTTTTATTCTTATTTGTTATAGTAAGCATCGATCTGGCTCTGAATTTCTGCAATAATTGTATCAAGTCCGCCTGCTTTTAACTCTTTTGTGATTTTAGGCACTGTCACTTCAGGATCGGAAGCACCTGTTAAAAGTTCACTCTTATATTTGTTGTATACTTCTCTGCAGTTAGCAAGTTCATTCTGAATCTTGGAGAAATCTGCGTTAAATCCTAATAAAACAGAAGGTTTTGCATTTTCATTTAACTTCTTAACTTCATCCCACTGATTAACTGTATCTGTTGACAACTGAGATACTGTGAAGAAAGTACCCTGTGTATAGCCTGCCATCTTCCAGTCGGAGTTAAGTTTTTCAATCTTGCCGTCAGCTGTATAGTTGAAGTTTTCTCCTTCAACGCCATAATAGAAGGCATCTCTAACCTTAGGATCAAGATTTACAAGCTGTAAGAATTCAAGGCATTTCTCAGGATATTTGGAACCGGAATAAATAGCATTTACGGAACCACGAACTGTTTCATTGGATACGATTGTGTCATTGATCTGAACAGCTTCTGCTTCTACGCCCATGTTAGGTCCCCATGTTGTCTTAGCTGCGGAAGGCCATCCCTGAGCAATTCCAACTGCCTTATAAGCAGGTGATTCAGAGGTAGCAGGTGCATCAGAATTAATAACACCGGATTTGTACCAGTCATGAAGTGTCTTAAGCTGTGACATTACGTCTTCCTGCTCAAGAACATTTACTACTTTACGGTTCTGGTCATCAAATTTTACACCGATTGCAGGAATTCCAAGACCAATGCCATCATATAAGCTTAATACCATGCTAAGTCCGTTTTGATCCAGAGGGAAAGCAGGTGTTCCTTCGCCTTCAGTTATTTTCTTTAAAGGATCCGTAAGAGCATCTAAGGTGTGGATATTAGCGTAATCAACACTGTACTTGTCAGCCATTGCTTTATCCCAAACAATATAGTTTGACATAGAGGAATCTTTGTAAGTAGGAACTCCGTATACACCTCCGTTAATAGAAACTGCATCCCAGTAATTCTCAGGAATGTATGAATATAAGTCAGGAGCACTTGTCTTTACAAGGTCTTTCATATCATAGTAAGCACCTAAAGCAACATCACTTGTAAAGTTACCGCCATCTGTGAAGAGAATATCGAAATATTCACCAGAGTTAACGATAATGTTTCTTCTGTTACCCCAATCTCCCCATGATACAACTTCCATGTCAATGTTAACCCCAATTTTCTGCTCTAAATAAGGATTGATTTTTGCTAACCAGTCCTCATAATTGGTTGGCATACCACCACCAACAGTAACCCACTTCAGTGTGACTACTTTATCGCCGGAAGCGCTGTCATCTTTTCCGTCAGGTGTTGTGGTTGCTGTAGCTCCATTTGTAGTTCCCTGATTGCTGCCGTTATTCTTATTGTTGTCTTTAGAGCATCCGGCAAAGATTGTACTTAACACAAGTACGAGTGATAGTAACAAAGCGATCTTTCTTTTCATAAAAACCTATACCTCCTATTGTTTTCATATTTATTTACTAAAGTATAAATACTTTTAATAAATCTAGCCTTTTACTGATCCAATGGTCAGCCCTGAAACAAAGTACCTTTGGAAGAATGGATAAGCACAGGCAATGGGTACTACAATCAATACTGCAATTGCCATTCTTGCCGACTCCGTAGGCATCATGTTCTTATACTCCTGAAGAGATAAGCCTGCGGAAGGATTGTTTGCCAGGAATTCAACGTTCTTTTGGATATTGTTCAATATAGCCTGTAATGACATTAACTTGCTGTTACTTATATAAAGTGATGACTGGAACCAGTCATTCCAATAACCAAAACTTAAAAATAATCCGATAGTAGCTAACAGAGGTTTTGAAATCGGTAAAATAACTCTTGTATAGATGCTCAACTGATTGGCACCATCGATCTTCGCAGCCTCTACGATGGAATCCGGTATACTGGTCTTAAAGAAGGTCTTACATATAACCACGTTGTAGGACGATACCGCCAAAGGAAGTATCAGTGCCCATACCGTATCCTTTAAATGCAGGATGTTGCTGTTTACCACATAAGAAGCTACCATACCGCCGCCAAAAATCATAGGAATAAACACTACCCAGGTCAAAAATCCTTTTAATTTAAATTCCGTTCTGGATAAAACATATCCCATGGAAGAGGTGAGTATCAGACCTATTATTGTTCCCAGTATCGTTACCAGCAGTGAAATCCCAAAAGCACCTAATATGGTATGCTTTTCATTCCACAGGAACAGGTAGGCATCCAGTGAAAAGCTCTTAGGGATGAACTGATATCCCCACTTTGTGATAGATTGCTTTGACGATATGGATATCATTATTACAAATAGAAAAGGTACTATAGCTACTCCGGCACAAATTACAAATATTATGTTAAATAAATAGTTTACTGGTTTTGAAATTCTGTTCAATTTATAATCAGAATCCTCATCTTTATTTTTCTGAAACATCTTTCTTCACCTTCCTTTATATTGTCATGCTTAAATAATCGCGTACTCGTCATCCACTTTTTTAACAATCCAGTTGGCCAATAGAATCGTGATACAGCAGGCTACTGACTGTAAAAGTGAAGTTGCTGATGTCATTCCAATTGGAGCGTTGGATCTTATCGCATTATAAATATAGGTGTCTATGGTTGATGATACATTATAAAGGGAAGCCGGTATTCCTCTGGTTACCTGATAAAAAAGACCGAAATCAGAACTGAAGATACCTCCTATGCTTAAGATGAACATCATGATTATGATTGGCTTTAAAAATGGAATGGTAATGTATTTTACCTGTCTCCATTTTGTCGCGCCGTCGATTACCGCAGCTTCGTAGTAGGTGGAATCAATTCCTGTAATACTGGCAAGATAAACTACCGTTCCATAACCTACACCCTTCCACATCTTCATAAAGATAAGTATGAAAGGCCAGTATTTCGGTTCCATGTACCACTGAATCGAATCACGTCCGAAATATTCCAGAATATGATTTAAAATACCCTTATCTGCACTTAGGAATGCAAAAACGAAATAACTTACTACTACCCATGACAAGAAATGAGGAAAAAACATGCAGGTCTGATAAATTTTGGATTTTAATTTACTATGTACCAAACTGAGCATGATTGCCAAAGTTACCGGAATCAAAATACCTAATATAACAAAAACAACATTATAAAGAATGGTATTACGCAGCAATATTGCAAAACTGTTGGATTTGAACATGTATATGAAATTTCCAGTTCCCGACCAGGCGCTGTGCACCAGATTATATAAGAATCCTTTACCGGCAGTGATTCTATAATTCTTAAAAGCAATTATTACACCAAACATAGGTAAATAGCTGAATAGTACATACCATACAAAGGTGGGCAATGCTAACAGTGATAATTGCGAATCATCTTTCGACCAGCGTCTTCTTTTTATTCTTTTCTTCCCAGGTTCTTTTTCCATAATAATACCTCTGCCTTTCATTATCTGCATATTATGCAACTAAAATTAACTCATACGACAAAATGTTAACTAATCAATTAATATAATTTCAACTTTTTATTTATTATATGATATTTAATTTAACATTCAAATTAACGTATTCCCCAAAAAACTTAACATAAGTTTAACATGATGCAACTCTTATGTCAATAGGATTTTAAAATTATCAACAAAAACATTTCATTGTCACCATTGTTTATATGATTTTTGCCTAAATACTTTCATGACATCTGCATTATACCTATTTTCCATAAATATTCTTCTCATTAACGTTAATATTGTATTTTTGTTAATTAAAGTTAACTAATGCTTACATTTTCATTAACATTAACTATTCGTTACGTATATTTAGTATAGTCCTATTGTCTGAATGACAGGTGCCACGCGGTACTCTTTCATAACAATTTTTAATGCAGTAATTCTTGTGGGAGGAATTGTACATATCTTTTTGTACCCAATGGTAGTTCCGCTATAAATCCTATTTTCTGCAGCTCCTTCTGTTTCTATCCATATTTCGAAGCATTCCACCCGCTGACTCAGCTTAATCTGCTCCTGCAGTACAACGTATTGAACTACTTCAGGTTCTTTTAATTTTATTACAATCTCGCAGGAAATACTGTCATCAATTGCTTTCCAATAACTATCATCCTCCTTTACAACATTATAAATATCGCTTTCCCTGTCAGAAGCAGTTGCTTCTAAATGGGCCTCTTCTATATAGTTATTTTGAAACGTCTCTCTAATGAAACCGCCCAATTCCGTCAGTCTTTCTTCATCGTAATTTGTAATATATCCATTTTTATGAGGCGGTATATTTAACAGCAGCACACTGTTTCCTCCTACCGCATTAAGGTATATACGTTTCAAATCACAGAAGGACTTTACAAGCAGGTCCTCTGATTCGTGATAGAACCAGCCCGGCCGGATAGATACATCCACTTCGGAAGGATACCAGATCAGCCTGTCCGCCTTTTGCACGACCTCACGGCTTCCAAGGTCATTCGTCTGCTGATCCAGCCCCTGCTTCCGGAATTCCACATCATCGTTCTTTTGAGAATTCTCCATAATATCCGATTGTGAAAACACTTCTGCCGGCACAACGCTCCATTCAGATTCTCTGCAATCACCCGCCTCATTACCGCACCAGCGCACGTCCGGCCCGCATACCGATATCACCGCTTCCGGCTGCAGTTTTCGAATCAGGTCATAATAGCGCTTCCAGTCATACTCCTGCTTTTTGCCATTTGCCCCTTCACCGCAGGCTCCGTCAAACCATACGCTATATAACTTTCCGTATTTCGTTAATAATTCCGTTAATTGACTGCAAAAGTAATTATTATATTCTTCCCCGGTGCCATAGGCCGGTTCATGTCTATCCCAGGGAGACAGGTAAACTCCTAACTTAATACCATATTTCTCACAGGAAGCAGCCAGCTCTGCCACAATATCTCTTTTAAAAGGCGTATGCATTACAGAATGGGTGGTATATGCCGTATCCCAAAGGCAGAAACCATCATGATGTTTTGCCGTTATAATACAAGCTTTAATCTCTGCCTTCTTTAACACCCCGCACCACTGATCCGTATCCAGATTTTCCGGTGAGAAGATTGATATATCCTCCTTACCCGTGCCCCATTCCCGGTCGGTAAAACTATTGATTCCATAGTGAAAAAAAGCTGTGTATTCAAGTTTCTGCCAGTTTATCTGGTTTTCGGTAGGAACAACTGATATTAATTTTTTCATTAATTCATTCATAAATTGATTCTCCTTCTCTCTTTCTATTTTTGTATTTATCTTCGAAAGGGGCTGCTGCATCTAAAGTATCCTTTTACTTTATGAATGCGGCACCCCCTTCATTTTGTTGTATTCTATCTGTCAGACTTTGCATGGACCCCGAAAGAAAAGCTAAAGTTTTTCTCACGAAGCCTGTACTTCTCTATTAATTCCGGACCGCAGCTATGAGAGCCAATACCGCTGACTTTATAATCCATTCTGACTATCGTGTGCCTGCCCGGTTCCAATTCATAACTGTGCAAAGTGTTTGTCAGCTGTTCCGAATCATAATGGGATACATTGCATTCAAAGCCTTTTGCGGCATAAAATTCCAATGCGAGCCCCTTATCATCCTGCAGCTTCAGATATTTTACTCCTGTGTGATTACCATGTTCCTGGGGTCTGATATAGGGAACGTATTCCTTGGATGCCGTCGAATAAAACCGCCCTGTTTTCACATGGTGGCACATATCCATATAATTTTCATATGGTCCTTTTCCGAAATACTCCATATGTTCCATCTCTTCCGGCAATCTGAACTCAAATCCGAATCTCGGAAGCCAGACACAGTCTTCATGTATTTTAACGTCCAGGTCAACTGTCAGATACCCGTAAGAATCAATGGTATAGCAGGCGTCATATCTGGCAAAGGGTTCTCTGGCAACCCCTGCAAGGCTTCCGCTTACCCGAACGGCAATTATTCCGGCCTGGCATTCTTCCCATTCCATCCGGTAACACTTATGGAACAGCCGGTTCATATTCCAGCCGCTGATATTGTCTGTAAAGATTCCCCATTGATACTTAATATGCCTGTCATTATCCGTCGGAGCTCTCCAGGCAGTTATCTTCGCCTCTTCTTCCAACAATTCCTGCCCTTTTACTTTGATACCGCAAAGGCATCCTCTATTCTTGTCAAAGCTGAACCCGCTGCCATCCGCATAATATATCTCCAGCATATTACCGCTTTCTTTGATTCGAAAGGCTTCTTTGGCATCACCCGTTTCTTCTTTGTAAGCTTTATAGAAATGATTATCTGCCTGTACTTCTGTTATCTCTAACTGTACCATGGCAGTTTCATAACCGGCTTCTGCCCAAGGACAGTCTTTCCGTCTAACTAAGGAAAGATTCAGAAAACAGCCCAGCTCACAATTTGCCGGAAGCATGTAACCCAATACGATTTTCTTAGATTCATGAGGTTTTAGGTCTAAGACTAATTCTCCCTGTTCTGTCGTTTCCCCGTCCTTTACGAATTCCCACTTCAGAGTATACTCATTCAGATTGGTAAAGTCGTGCAGATTTGTTATTGTCACTTCACCGCAGTTACCATCTGCCAGTTCCGCCCTTAAATATTGATAGGCAGCCTTTGCTTCCAGAGAGCCGGCTTTTAGGCTTCGGTCCGAGAATACCAACCCATCCACACAGAAATTCCCGTCATGGGTGGCCTCGCCAAAATCTCCGCCATAATAATATTTACCATCTTTAAGTACCGTATGGTCCGCCCATTCCCAGATACAGCCTCCGACCAGACGCGGATAACGGTAAAATACATCCATATAATCCTTCACATCTCCGGGGCCATTTCCCATTGCATGAGAATACTCACACAGAAAATATGGCCTTGTATCCTTGCTTTTCCCTTCTTTCTCCAAGGTTGCTATATCCATATACATATAGCTGACAACATCCACACAGGGAGGATTATCTACCATGTTCGCTCTTTCATTATGTATTAACCGGATCTTATCCCTAGTCTTAATCCATTCACACATCTTATCATAATGTGAGCCATAGCCGGACTCATTGCCCAAAGACCACATAATAACACAGGGATGGTTTTTATCCCTCTCTACCATCCTCCTTATTCTTTCCAGCAAAGCCTCTTCCCACAGAGGGGCATCTGTAAGCCAATCTTTTGCATAAGCTTTATATTCCCAGCCTGTTATCTTGGAAACAAAGCCATGCATCTCGATATCTGCCTCATCCACAACATAAAAGCCGTATTGATTGCATAATTCCAGAAATTCTGAGGCAGGGGGATAATGGGAGGTACGTATTGTATTGATATTCAACTGTTTCATGGTAAAAAGGTCTTTACGTATGTCTTCTATTGACATGACATGCCCCTTGGTCGGATGGGTGTCATGATGATTCACACCCTTTAACTTCACCGGAGTTCCATTAATAAGCAGTTCTCCTCTGTCAGTCGTTGCTATCGTTCGAAATCCTGCATGGATCGGTATATATTCCTCCTCCAGCTGGAATATCATAGAATATAAATTCGGAGTCTCCGCCGTCCAGAGCTTCGGGTCGTTTACAGTAAATGTGACCTTCCCATCAACTACCGGTTTCTTTTCAAGAAGGATACCGCCGTCAAAAAGGCTGCTCCATACTTGTATTCCCTCTTTACTATTCCCGATACTCTCAAGCTCAATCTGAGCTGAAACCTCAGACAAATCATTCTCTATTCTAATGTCCCTGATATGGGTTTTACACCTGGATAGTAAATAGACATCCCGGAAGATGCCGGACAGCCTGAAGAAATCCTGATCTTCCAGATAACTTCCGTCACACCATTTCAAAACTTTGACTACTAGCTCATTATCCCCCTGCTTAATATAGGGTGTTAAGCGAAATTCAGCCGGCATATGGCTGCACTGGCTGTAACCGATCTCTGTCCCGTTTACATACAGATAGTAACAGGAATTAACACCTTCCAGCACAAGATAAGTCTCTTTTTCCAGCCACTGTTCATCAATATGAAATCTTGTCCTGTAAACTCCGCAGGGATTCTCATCCGGTACATAGGGAGGATCTACAGGATGCGGGTAATTTACATTGGTGTAATACGGCTTATCGTATCCATACATTTGCCAGTTAGAAGGAACCGGGATACTGTCCCACTGTTCAATTACTTCCGGCATGTCATAGACTTTCTCATAATACTTAAAATCCCAATTTCCATTTAACAATCTATAAGAGCCGGATTGTTCTTTTAATCTGTGCAGAGCTGTGTCCATATTATGATATGGGATAAAATAAGCTCTCTCTTTTTCTCTGCCTTTTTGCAGAAACGTCGGGTCCTGCCATTCTGCCTTGTACATTTCTACCCCCATTCCACCGCCCTGACAATACTAATCTTACAGAAGAAACAACATGGCGGATTCTTTTTCTAGTGAATATGTTTGGTCTTTTCTTTTTAACTTGTTAACGTTATTAACACGCACAGCAACAAAGTTAACATCATAATAACATAGCACATATTTGATGTCAATAAAATTAAACAAAAAATACCCCCGGGAAATGTACTTTTTTGTTGTTTTTGTACTTTTCCAGGGCGTATTTATTTTGAAAGCTATATTGTTTTAACTTGACTTGTAATTTATTATTATTGAGTTTATTTATTGCTGAATTTACTTAATACTGCATCCATTTTAATCTTTTACAGCACTCTCATCCTTTAATGTTATTATATCTATATGTCTGTAGAATTCCTGTAGACAACCTTTGTGCGAATATAAGTTACTTCGTAGGGATCCTCAGGATTGTCGATACGGTATAACAACTGCTTTGCCAGCCGTTTACCAATCTGAGAGTTATTAACCTGAACGGTAGTCAGATTCTTTGTGTAATTAAATTCATTGTTATCATCATATCCGGACACCGCCACATCTCCCGGGACCTGATGGCCATGGCTCTCCAGATATTGCACCAGCATATTTGCGGCATGGTCGTTCACACATACAAAAGCATCCGGCAGCTGATTTATGTTATTCATGAATTCCTCTATAATCTCAACATAGGTTTTTACCGTCATATCTCCTGTATAGCATATATTCGGCTCGATGGACATGCCAAACTGATACATGGCAGATACATATCCTTCGTATCTTTCCATATTTGTCTTCGCATACTGTATATCTCCAATAAAACCGATATGCCGGCGTCCCCGCTTTATCAAAGAAGTAGTGATTTCTTTAATACTGTCACGGCCTTCCAGCAGCAGTAAATCCCCATTCAACGATTCCACTGACATATCCGTAACAATATCCAGAAATACTTTCGGTATTGTCAATCCGTTTAATAACTGGAGCATAGCCTCATCATATACATTCATTATGATTATCCCCTGAATGCTCCCATCTGTTAAAGATTGCGGCAATACATATCCCTCTGAAATATGCGCCGGAAGATATGTGTACATTAAACCGATTCCGCTGTTTGAAAATTCTTCTGCCAGTTGATGAATAATCTTCACCCAAAACGCAGATGTTTCCGGCCTGGACACTACTACAGATACCAGAGTCTGTTTCTTTAACGGAATAGCTAATTCCACTTCCTGAAGTTTGGAAGGCTGGTAGTTTAACTCTGCTGCACATTCTAATACTTTGCGTTTCATGTCTTCCGAGACGCCCTCTTTGTTGTTAAACACTTTCCAAACAGTTACCCTGGAAATATCCAGTAAGTCAGCAATATCCTGTATTTTTGCACGTTTCATCCAATATAACCCTTTCATATACTACGTATCAAAATTTGAATCACTTCAAAAATGAATTATTGATATATGGAATTATAACATAACCTCCCCCAAAAGCAACAACATTTATCTATTATGTTCAAATTTTTTTAACATTAGTTAACAATCTGCCATAATTAATTGTAGTATTCTTATTCTTCTGCATAGGAACCTCTCTCAACAAGTCGACTAAAAATCAATTGATTCGAAAGAATATTACAAAATTTACAAATTTATTACTACTTCTATTATAAGCTTAAGGGTATTGTTGTCAAGGATTTGTATATACTTAAGCTACAAAAGTGAGCGTTCGAAGGCGGCAAACAGATTCAATAAGCTGACTCTGCCGCCGCCTTATATAATATTCTTCTAAGCTTTTTTACTATATAACACCTTATAACAGAGATTATAATAATTTCGCTCCGTTAAAAATTCTGAGGAAACTGTCTTACAATACCTTCGGTCATCATATCTGCCATTTCTAAAGCTTCCTGTTCAATATTTTCAAATATGGCAATACTGTTTGCATAATCCTTTGTAATAAAATAAACCGCCTCTGCTTTTAACATTGCCAGATGGTCATATAACATGCTCTGCCACTCTCTGGCCGACCAGTAGGGATTAATCTCAGCTAGAAAGTCTGCAATCTGGTCCGCATTTTCATACCAGCGCTTTTCAGCATCAGCGGCGGCTGCGGAGTCACTATCAATAGCTGCCTGAACAAATTCTGCCGCAATTGTTATGTGACTTGTAAGCAAATCTGCAAATTGAGCCGCAACCGTTTCTCCATAAAATGGAGTTAAGGCTGCTTCAAAGTCTTTGGCATTACGAAGCAGACGGTCTGTGACCAGTTGTTTATCGGGCTGGTCAAAGACCATGCTGTTAATGACCATCCTCGTCCAATAAACATGCTGCTCCCACAACAATCGCATATGATTGCTTAAAATTTCTTCTGCAACGCTGATTCCCGCAGGCTGACATTGGGTATACCTCTGGTCATTGTCAACCTTATCCGGTATACAGATAACCTGCCCTATATACAAATTATTCATGTCTATACCGGCATTCACTGTAAGAATTGCCTGTAAGGTCGTATTATTACGCCGGGCAATCAGCCATAGGGTATCGCCGGCTTGAATTTTATATGGTTGTGTTCCTAATGGACACGAGTACATATCTTTGTTTCTGCCTTTCAATTTTTCACATTTCATGATATGATTTGAACCGCAGAATGTACCTTGACCTTTTTCTTCGAATTTACCATTGTTCGTAGCGGATAATGTCTTCCATCCTTTTTCTTGGGCGTCCCTTTGGCTCTTCATCACCATATCCCAAGGTAATGATGCCGCATACATATTTATCTTCCGGAATGTTTAAGACAGGTCTGACATCTTCCTGTTGAAACCAGGCAGTCCAACAGGTTGACAGGCCCAGGTCCTGTGCTTCAAGTAAAATATGTTCAATAGCAATTGCAGTATCTCTTATGATTTGCTTTAACTCCGGTTCAGGGCTGTTCTCATCTAATTTGATTTCCACATCATTGTCAATGCGGCTGCGAATATCTGCCACACATACGATAAAAACAGGTGCCGACTTCATCCAGCTTTGATTATGGTCAGCCACAGCTAATTTTTCTTTCGCTGCCTCCGATTCCACGATAATAAAATGCCAGGGCTGGGTATTGCTTCCCGACGGAGCTAATCTGGCACTTTCCAGTACCTGCATAATTTTCTCTTTCTCCACTTTTTTATCCTGATACTTGCGTATACTTCTTCTGCTCTCTATTTGTTTCATCTTCAATCTCCTTTATCCCAGGCTTTCATTTATCAGATATGGCTACTTATAACAAGCCTTATAATAAGCCGGATATCCTCTTGTTATGTATTTTATAAATTGATGCTAATTATATTCCTGCTGCCTCAATATTACAAGACACATAATCCTTTGGACTGTTCTTTATCATCAGGAATCAGCTAATGCAGTTGCAGAAGTTGACATAAAGTAAACTTTGCACTAAAATGTTTGAAAACAGATTACCAGAATAGTAATCTGCGGCATGAAGGAGGAACAATATATGTTATACGATTTGTTAAAATCCAGAAGAAGTATAAGAAAGTTTCAGAAAAAGGAAGTAGAAAAGGAGAAAATAGACCTCATCTTAAAAAGTGCTCTGCTTGCCCCCTCTTCTCGTTCTATAAGGCCCTGGCAGTTCATTGCTGTCACTGATTCAGAGCTGCTCTCACAGCTTTCACAGTGCAGAACACCGGGACCGAAGTATTTAGCAGAGGCTCCCCTCGCTATTGTGGTTATTGCAGACAAGACCGCAAGTGATGTATGGGTTGAGGATGCTTCCATTGCATCAACCTTTATTCAGTTAACAGTACAAGACCTAGACTTAGGCTCCTGCTGGATTCAGGTAAGAGAACGCTTCCATACGGAGGAGGAAAAAGCAGAAGAATACATTAGAAAAGTACTGGAGATTCCGGAGGAATTCAGTGTTGAATCCATCATTGCCATCGGCTATCCGGGAGAAGAAAAAAAGCCTTATGATGATAGTCAGCTGCTATAT
>JAEXGM010000213.1 GCA_023450835.1 Bacillota bacterium
CGGACTTTATAAAACTGCTGGGCGGAGCTGCTGTGATAGTGTGCCTTACAGGATATGTAATTATAAAGTTATTTGACCCGAAGATGAAAAGTACCAGAATGGTTACAAAAGTAATGTATGAAGATAATAAAGAAAAATTAACAGATAAGAATTTACCGGAGGAAGAGTATATGTCTTTTAATACAAATACATGTAGTATGTTAAAAAGTACAGAAAGAATAAGGCTAGAAAAAGAAAATACTAATGGACTGAAAGAGTACGACACAGAAATTCTTTCTGGAGAGGAAAAGACAGAAATCTTATACCAACAAAGTGCTGAACCTTTTTATTACTTAGTAGCTAAAAAAAAGGAAAACATAGTTGAGATTCCTATTGACAGCTTCCCTTTCTACATTGGGAAGGAAGAGAAATGCAATCAGTTGGTATTAAAAGAAAATAGTGTCAGTAGGCTTCATGCAGTCCTTACTATAAAAGAGGGAGAGATACTACTAACTGACCTTGGATCAACTAATGGAACTCATGTAAATGGACAAAAAATAGAGAAAAATATGCCGATACAAATAACCAATTCGGACGAATTGGCTTTTTCAAGAGAAATCTATCTTCTGAAAGTTAAAGGATTTTAAGTTAAAAAGTATAATCTTAAAACATATGGTCTGCATTACTCACGTGTACGTACCGCAATGGAAGTATTTTTATCAAGTTACAAGTAATAATGTTTACAATGTAAACGCTTTTATTTAAGATAAAAAATGGTACATTAAGAAGTTTTAGTTTTTATTAACTTCGTAGTGTACCATTTTACTAGGTTTAAAACAAGCTAAAATTTATAAAATCTCTTTAATACACACAGGCCAATATTAGTAACTATAATACTTTGTTTACTTGTTTTTTAGTTTATTACATAAATCTACTAATGAATCGTAGTATTTATCTTGTAAATCATAGTATTTAGTAGATATTTTGTTGTCAAGAGAACCTTTATAAGTCTCCTCAATTACATAGGAACCTTGAATTCGGTAAGATTCTATTTCGTTTTTTTTATGTACTTCTATGACTAATATTCCACCTATTGGGAGTTGGCCATCTTTATATTTATTTTCCACCAAATCCATGCTTTTTAATACACTATTAATTTGTTTTAAATCTGAATGAGATACAATATTATACTTATCAGAATGATTAAGTGTATAATCATACAAATAAACAATCATATCATACTTATACCTTGCGGATGAAAATACTATAAAGATTATGAATATGCTTATTAATATTCCGTAAAATATGAAATTTTTTTTCATAATTTTAATTAATAGGCTAGACAAGTATTAACCCAATAAAAAGTTAAAGTACCATAACTAAATGACCATGAATAAGTAGTTGTGCCTGGTACAACTGCGGTAAAAAGCATACAATATGAAGAATAATTAGGATCCATAACACTTAAATATGCACCTTGGGTGGATGAATTATAACCTCTAATTACTATTGCATGTCCTGCACCACTTGTTGTATTACATAAAGCTAAAGGGATTTGCCCGGCTGATAATACATTATATATATCCGAAATGGAGTATATAAATCCACCAAGTATTGAATTGGTTATATTATAATTTGATAGTGCCTGATGTATTTGATCAGGACTTGCTCCAGCATTATAACCGATGTTATTATCATCGCATACTTGTAAAGCTGTTTTATTTGTACCCTTTTTATATTGTAGAATTGATGCAACACTAGCAGCCCAGCAATCATTGTAGTTACCTTGTAATTTTATTGGTACACTTAATCCATAAGAACTTGGAATTGATGCAGCAGCATTAACTGTAGATAAACTGTTATTTGGTGTTAATGTAAATACAGTCACATTGTCAGTTAAAGTACTATCAAAAATACTGTTCGCTAAGTGTATTCCATTTTCGTCTCCAATTAATGTAAAAGAATTAGAGGGGAAAGCGTTTACTTCCTTGGCTGTATCGGTCTCAAACATTATTGCTCCACTTGAGTTTTCTATAAGTGTGGCAATTGGTTCATAATTATTTAACACAAAGTAATATTTTGTATCAGGAATGGCTTCTAGAGCACCAGTATCATCATACTTGTAAGAAGTTAAAGCTTTTGACAGTTGTAAATTATCATAAGTACTGTTTTCTAAACCGTAATCAATGGGTGAAACACTGGCCATATTTATAAATTGTTGGGCAATGCTAATTAAGCTTGAATTATTTGTTTGGGCATTTACTTCGTTAACTGGCATAATACTAAATAGAAATACTAAAGATAAGAGAAAACTAAAAAGCTTTTTTTTCATATTAATACTCCTTTAAGTTAATTTTTCACCGGTGTTGTGACAATATTAACAAATATAGAATTATATGTCAATAAAAATGACTATTAAAATAGTAATTTATTTTTGCTGAAAAACGTTAAGAAAAAGGACACATAAAATTTAATTCTATATTAAAATGAAAGAATTTTAAGCTGATCAAAAATGCAGAAAGCTTGTATAAGTCATGGATTAATAGTATAATCTACCATTATAAGACTGTTTAGACAAATTTTTATTGTCGCGAGGCGGTCTGTCTTGGAGGATGTATGAAGAACTATATCAT
>JAEXGM010000020.1 GCA_023450835.1 Bacillota bacterium
TATAATTCACACATAAGATTATGCCTGGGAAATCCTCGGTATAATCTTATGGTGCATTGGGAAAGGCATGGTTGTTATTGTGTAAATTATTTAATGTCAGAAAATCGTAAGAAATTCCGTATAAAAAAGAAGGAAATTCATGATAGAAAACGAAAAAAGGCTGTCCGCTTCTTTGGTATGATGATATCAAAGCAGCGGGCCAGCCTTTTATTTTAATTCTCTTATTAATGTGCGGTTGAAAATGAATTTTGTTTAGAACTATGGTATTTGAAGAGGCTGCCCCTAAGAATTTTAGGAGGAATATAAATGTTTAAGAAAAATATTGCAGTGATATTTGGTGGATGCTCATCGGAATATGAGGTGTCCCTTCAATCGGCATCATCTATTCTAAAAGTTCTGGAAGAGATGGCGGAATACAATGTTATTCGGCTTGGTATTACCAGAGAAGGAGTGTGGTATCGCTATTTGGGACCTCTGTCGGAGATTGAGACGGATACCTGGAAGGATAAGGAAAAGTATCTTAATGCAGCACTTATTTCGCCGGATAGAAGCTTGGAAGGAATAATCGAGTTTACAAAGCAGGGAATAAAAACAACGAAACTTCACGGAGCTTTTCCGGTACTTCACGGAAAGAACGGAGAGGATGGAACCGTACAGGGGTTAATAGAGCTGGCAGGAATTCCATTGATTGGCTGTGATACGGAGAGCTCGGCGCTGTGTATGGATAAGGATAAAGCTCACAGGCTGGTAAAGGAAGCGGGAATCCTTGTGCCGAAGGCGGTCCTTTTAAATGGATTAGCAGAGGAAGAACTCATTCTTAATAAAGTAAGAGATATGTCTTATCCCTTGTTTGTAAAGCCGGTAAAGGCAGGCTCTTCCTTTGGGATTACGAAAGTATATAAGGCGGAAGAACTGTTTCCAGCCGTAAAGGAAGCTTTCCTTCATGACAGTGAGGTACTGATTGAAGAAAATATTATCGGCTTTGAAGTGGGCTGTGCAGTTATGGGCAAGGCTGAGCTGATTATCGGAGAAGTGGATGAAATTGAGCTGGCAGAAGGTTTTTTTGACTATACGGAGAAATACACCTTAAAGAGTGCGGCTATTCATATGCCTGCCAGAATTGATAAGGAATCAGCGGACAGAATTAAGGAGAGTGCGGCGCTTATCTACAGGACCCTTGGCTGTAAGGGGTTTGCCAGAGTGGACATGTTCTTTACAGAGAAGAAAGAGATTGTATTCAACGAGGTAAATACCATTCCGGGCTTTACCTCTCACAGCAGATATCCGGGAATGATGAAAGGAATCGGTTTATCCTATAAGGATATCTTAAGCAGACTTATCGCAGAAGAACTAATGTGAACTTTTTTGGCTGCGTATTCAGGAGTACCAAGTCGAGATTTGATGTTCACGAAAGGAGTTAGTATGAATTATTAGAAAACAATAATTCATACACAAGTTTGTGCCTGCGAAATCCTCGGCGCAAACATGCGGCGTGCTGAAAAGGCATGGCTGTTAGCGTGAAAATTAAAAAGATAATTTTCACACACAAGTTTGTGCCTGCGAAATCTCGGCGCAAACATGAGGCGTGTTGGAAAAAGCATGATTGTTAGTGTGAATTATTGAAAAGCATAATTCACACACAAATTTGCGGCGCGTTGGCAGCATGGAGGTTAGGTTGAAAAAACAAAAGGCAGTTTTTTCAACTACGGATTCAGGAATATCAAATCAAAGATTTGATATTCACGAAAGAGGTTAATATGAAGGAGATAACGATAAATCGGGATGATGTCTATCAAGGATATCTGATACTTGTGAATAAAGCCTATCCTTTGAAGGCGGATGAAATAAAAGAAGAAAATCTTTCAAGAATACAGTCGGAAGTATATCTGGAGAATAGGGCTGCAGCTATGCTGAGACGGCTTCTATATGAACTGAACGCAGAGAGAAAAATTACTGCCGTCAGCGGATACCGAAGCATTAAGGAGCAGGAATGCATCTACAGAGATTCTTTGAAAGAAAACGGACAGGAATTTACGGAAAAATATGTGGCACTCCCCGGTGCAAGTGAACATCAGACCGGATTAGCCATAGACCTTGGTAAGACCCAGGAAAATATAGATTTTCTATGCCCTGAATTTCCTGCGGACGGAATCTGTCAGGAATTCCGGCAAAGGGCAGCTCAGTTTGGATTTATTCAAAGATATGAAAAGGAAAAAGAGAATATCACCGGAATCGGCCATGAACCCTGGCATTTTCGTTATATAGGATATCCTCATTCTATGATTATAAGTGAAGATAATCTCTCCTTGGAAGAATATGAAGATAAATTGGAAACCCATGTATTTGAAGAGAATCCCTTGATCTATCAGAAAGATGGACAAAAGGTTGAAATCAGCTATCTTAAAGTAACAGAGGGCGACAGGCAGAAGGTAAGGTTGGAGGAGGATACCATTTATCAGATATCCGGGAATAACAAAGAAGGTGTTATTATAACAAAATGGCAGGGACGGTGAAGCTATGGGAGAGAGCAGGAAATATCCCGGAATGGATATTTTTCGTGTAATTGCAGCACTTTTGGTTATTGCCATCCATACCTCACCTTTAAGTTCTTATAGTCACTATGGGGATTTCCTGTTGACAAGAGTAGCAGGCAGGGTTGCGGTGCCATTTTTCTTCATGGTTTCAGGTTTCTTTTTATTCGGTGGAAAGGAGATGAGTTTTCCTAAAGTCAAAAACTTTGTGAAAAGAACAGCCTTTCTATATGTGACTTCCATACTGCTTTATCTTCCGGTCAACTGGTATATGGGATATTTTAAAGAGAAGAATCTGGTATTTCGGCTGCTTCGGGATATTGTAATTGATGGGACAATGTATCATTTGTGGTACCTTCCGGCAGCCATAACGGGGTGTGTCATTAGCTTTTTATGTCTTCGAGTTCTTGGGCTTAGAAAAGCTTTAATATTTACTGCTTTTTTATATTTGATTGGATTGTTTGGGGACAGTTATTATGGGGTGATAGCAAATGTACCGGGAATAGGCGGCTTTTACAAGGGATTGTTTCAAATTATGGATTATACAAGAAACGGCTTCTTTTTTGCACCGCTCTTTTTCTTACTGGGTGCGGCAGTAAAAAAACAATTTGCACCTTCTGGTCAGGCAGTTTCGCAAATGAACTTGGGAAATGTAGGGGAAGTTGTAAGAACGTATCAAAAATTTGCTGAGAAGAACAGCATTTGGATGCTGCTGTGCTTCATGCTTCTTATGGCAGCGGAAGCTGCAGTTCTTAAAGGGGCAGGGGTCATGCGTCACGATAGTATGTATCTTAGCCTGCCGGTGGTTATGTTCTTTTTATTCTTGTGTTTACTTAGGAAAGAGGGAAAGGAATATAAGAGCCTTCGTGTGATTACAATGGCTGTTTATATTATTCATCCCCTTGTAATTATTGCCGTAAGAGGTATCTCCAAGTTGCTAAAATGTACGGATTATACCGTAAATAACAGTGTGATTCATTTTCTGGCAGTAGCAGCAGGGTCTTTCCTTGCAGGAGGAGCCTATTATCTGGCAGCTGATAAGTTAAAAAAAAGAAAGGGAGCGGGCGTATGTTACAGACAAAAGTAACAGGGGAAGAAAGTAATTTCCATATAATTGATGTAAAAGGCAGCAAGGACAGAGCCTGGATTAGTATAAACAGTGAAAATCTCCTTGTTAATATAAAAGAACTTAAGAAAATCATGCCGCCATCCTGTAAGCTGATGGCAGTAGTCAAGGCCAATGCTTATGGACACGGAAGTGCTATGACAGCCTCTTTGTTAAATAAGGCAGGAATCTTTCACTTTGCAGTGGCTACCCTTCAGGAAGGGATTGAACTGCGGCTGCAGGGAATAAAAGGGGAGATTCTGATATTGGGATATACAAGCCCGTCCCTTGCAAAGGAAATTTATGAATTTCAGCTTACACAGACTGTTATTGATTCCGTGCATGGAAGAGAGCTGATTGAGACTGCTCTGCCCTTGAAGGTGCAGATAAAAATCGACACAGGGATGCACCGCCTTGGTTTTGCACCGGAGGAAATCGTAAATATCATGGAGCTGTTCAATGCTTCGAATCTCAGAGTAATTGGGGTATTTACACATCTTTGTGTGGCTGACAGTTTGGAAAGAGAAGACGTTGCATTTACGAAAAGTCAGATTGACAGATTTTATGGCCTGGTTAAAGAGCTTGCATTACGCAAAATACAGGTGCCGATTCATATACAAAGTACTTATGGGCTTCTGAATTATAACCGGCTTACCTGTGACTACGCAAGAATTGGCATAGGTATGTATGGCACCTTAAGCTCAGCGAAGGATAAAACAATATTACAGCCGGCTATCAAACCGGTGCTGTCCCTGCAATCCCGGGTAGCATTAATCAGAAAGGTAGAAGACGGTGAAAGTATCGGATATGGCAGAACCTATGTATCAAAGGGAGAAAGGACGGTAGCGGTTATCACAATTGGTTATGGTGACGGATATCCCAGAAATCTGTCGGAAGGAAAGGGAAAGGTTATCTTGAAAGGAGTCAAAGTGCCAATTGTAGGACGAATTTGTATGGATCAGCTGATAGTTGACATCACCGGACTGGAGGGCATTCATAGCGGTGATATAGCGACTCTTATCGGAACAGAAGAGGAAGAAGTGATTCATGCCGGAGAAGTTGCCGATGAAGCCGGAACCATAACCAATGAACTGCTGTGCAGACTAGGGAACCGGCTTTCCAGAATATATGTGTGATAATACATTATATAGATGTTTATTTTTCCTTACTGGAAGCAATATAGTATCTTGCAAGCAAGGTATAGGAAAAAGCTAAAGCGATGGTTTGTATAATATCCTGCGGTCTTCTCTCGATGGGATGTTCATTCTCATCAAAGGCCATTGCAAGTGCCGCTTCCAGCTCGTCACAGAATAGATTATAGGATTCCTCATTTGTCTGGCTGTTCTGCATAAAAGAGATGCCGTTGCTGATATCCGTCAGACTAAGTACAGGCTTTAATAAAAACAGCACATAGAGATAAGCAAGATGTTCCCTTTGATATTTCTTATTATTGGAGGGAACTATTATTTTTTGTTTCACATAATTATTTATCATGGTAGAAGTCACTGACTTTGCCGGTAAATCTTCATAAAACAGGGATATACTATCCTCTAACAGACTGATAACCTGATCCATATATAAATCAATACCCGGCCAATCCTTCCACCTGGGGCAGTGGTAAGCACGAATTTCTTCCAACGTAAACATTGTTTATTCTCCTATAAGAATTATAATCAGATAATATGGTACTATATAATACATTATATAGTATTGAAAACCATAAGTCAACGAAACACGGAAAAAGGATAAGGAATGCTGTTGACTTTAAGTGGGGGAATGGGAACGGACGATGATTTCTGATTCTATTCAATCACTTTCTCGTTCGGAGCTGTTTTTAGCTCCTATTCCGAATTCCACTAAAATGGCAGCAGTTATTCCTGGAAGGCTAAATTACACCAAACTCGCCTTTGAAATTATTGGATATGTAACGCTGTGAGGCTCAGACATTGGTGTGATTTGGCCTAGTCATAACTGCTGCCATTTAAGTGTCATGCGGAACTCCTCAATAGAAAGTGATTGAATAGAATCAGAAATCATCTGTGTATCGACATAGAATTCTCATGGGTAAGATAGAAGGCTGAACAGGTGAGCAGGCATATTCTGTAGGGTAAATACTTACTTGGTAGAAATACTTAATATGGCAGGGATTGATTTATGACTTTAAAGGGGTATAATTTAAGCTGACAGGATTAATTGGAGTATAATTACATTCATATTATAAAGATATTACTTTTGACCTATTAAATAGAAGATATTAAATAGAAAGTATTATATAAAAGATATTATTATAGAAGATATTATTATAGAAGATATTATATAGAAGGTATCATATAAAAGATATTATTATAGAAGATATTAAATAGAAGATGTTATATAGAAGGTATTATATAAAAGATATTATTTATAGAAGATATTATAATAGAAGGTATTATTTAGAAGGAGGTTGTAATGAGGAATATTGAAATGTTATTAGAAAGCCAGAGGAACTTTTTTGAGAATGGCAATACACGGAATATTGATTTTCGTATCAGGCAATTACTTAATCTTAAGAAAAGCATCAAAAACAATGAGCCTGAGATACTGGGGGCTCTTAAGAAAGATTTGAATAAATCTCCTTTTGAAGCCTATGCAACGGAAGTCGGTATGGTACTGGAAGAGATAAATTATCTGATTAAAAATATCCGAAGGCTTGCAAAGACCGAGAGAGTGAGGACGCCTATTACTCAGTTCCCTTCTGTCAGCAGAATATATAAAGAGCCCTATGGCAGTGTTCTTATAATGGCACCTTGGAATTACCCCATTCAGTTGTCACTTTCACCTCTTGCAGGCGCCATAGCGGCAGGAAATTGCGTTATTCTCAAACCTTCAGAATATGCGCCCCATTCTATGGCAGTCCTAAAAAAGGTAGTGGAAGAAGTATTTCCGGAGAAGTATGCGGCGGTAATAGAAGGTGATATGGAAGTGAACAAGCAGCTTTTACAGTGTAAATTCGATTATATCTTTTTTACCGGCAGTGTAGCAGTAGGAAAGATAATAATGGCAGAAGCCGCGAAATATCTGACTCCGGTGACATTGGAACTTGGGGGGAAAAGTCCTTGCATTGTAGATGAGACAGCGGATATCTCTTTAGCTGCAAAAAGAATTGCCTGGGGCAAATTCTTAAATGCCGGACAGACCTGTGTAGCTCCGGATTATGTACTTGTTCAGGAGAAAGTAAAGGAAGCTCTGATAAAGGAATTAAAAAGACATATCCTCAAACTCTATGGGGATGCGCCTATTGATAATGAAGAATATCCCAAAATCATAAATGAAAGACATTTTAACCGCCTGCTGTCATTAATCGATGGGGAACAGGTTCTGGTCGGAGGAAAGCATAGCAGTGAGCTGCTTAAAATCGAACCAACAGTACTGGAACTAGAAAATGCCGAGTCATTTATTATGAAAGATGAAATCTTTGGACCTCTTCTCCCTGTTCTTACCTTTAAAAGTATGGAGGAGGTCAGGAACTTTGTAAATAGCAGGCCTAAGCCTCTTGCTCTATACCTGTTCACTACCTCAAAAGGAAATGAAAGATACATTATGAAAAACACTTCCTTTGGCGGCGGCTGTGTCAATGATACGATTGTACATCTGGCAACGACTTCCATGGGCTTTGGCGGCGTCGGCGAGAGCGGTATGGGTAGTTATCACGGTAAACTGAGCTTTTCCACCTTCAGTCATAGCAAGAGTGTATTAAAGAAGAGTAATTTGTTGGATATTCCTTTGAGATATCCGCCCTATAAAAATAAAATAAACTTGTTAAGAAAGATTTTATAAAGTCAGGCGATTAAAAAGTTGTAAAATGCCCTGTCTAATGATAAAATGAAGAATATTAACGAAAGCATAACAGAATATACGGAAGGAATACCCGAATGATGACAGATCCTTATAAAGCACTTGGTGTGACTCCCAGCGCTTCCAATGATGAAATAAAAAGAGCATATCGTGAGCTTAGCAGAAAATATCACCCGGACTCTAATGTTGATAATCCTCTTGCTGACCTTGCAGCTGAAAAGTTCAAGGAAGTACAGCAAGCTTATGACCAGATTATGAAGGAAAGAGAAGGCGGTTACAGCAATTCCTCCGGAGGGGGAAATTCATCTGGAGGAAATTCCTCCTATGGCAGACCGGAAGGCGCTTATGGTGATTCTCCACGGTTAAATACAGTATATGAATACTTAAATTCAGGACGTTACAGAGAAGCCCTGAACGAACTTGACAGAATTATGCCCAGAACAGCAAGGTGGTTCTATTACAGTGCAATTGCAAATAACAGAACAGGAAATAACTATGTGGCACTAAATCATGCGAGAGAAGCTGTTAATATGGAGCCTAATAACATGGAATACAGGAATCTCTTGAATCAGATGGACTGGCAGGGCAGGCGTTATGATGATACCAGAAGACAGAACTATGGCGGTTATGGAAGCGGCTGCGGAAGCGGTAACTTCTGTTGTGATTTATGTGTAGCTGATACTTTGTGTGAATGTATGGGAGGAGATTTGTGTCAATGCTTCTAGGAACAAGAAAGCTGGCATTTTTAAGCCTTTTAATGGCATTAACAGTAGTATTGATAATATTTAGCGGTGTAATGGAGTTCAATACACTGTTTCTGCTGGCTCTTGCCTCCTTTGGTGCCGGAATAGCTTACAGAGAAGGCGGGTTTGCCATAGGCTTCGGTTTTTTTGCGGGAAGTTTGATTCTTGGTGTTTTGCTGGCACCAAATAAATTCTATCTTATTACCTACGGCGCAATGACTCTTTATCTACTGGTTTCGGAATATGCATATGACAAGTTATATATCGTTAAGAATACGGCTGTTAGAAACAAGGTCCTTTGGCTGGCAAAATATATCTTTTTCAATCTGATATTTATACCCCTGCTGATATTGGCTCCCAAACTTATTTTTCCCGGAGAGATTAATTTAAAAGTACTATTGCTGGTGATTGCAGGAGGACAGATTGTCTTGTTCCTGTATGATAAAGGCTATCGGTATTTTCAGGGAAGCATCTGGGAGAAGGTGCGCAGAAAATTAAAGTTAAATGAATAAAAAGATATGGTATGATAATAGATAGAAATAATATTGGAGAATCTTTAAATAAATATTTCTAAAAGCAAAACGATAATACAAGTGCATAAATAAAATGAATGAAAGGATGAGGCATGAATTCATCAGTCAGAGGACCATGCAGCATTCTTTTTTATATTTCTCTGTCAATCTCTAAAACCAGTCCTTAAAAAATACAGTTCAGTCTTTCAATTCACACATAGAAATTCTATGACAATACACAGATAGCAGCTGATTCCGTTCAGGCATTTTCTATTGAGGAGTTTCGTATGACACTTAAATGGCAGCAATTATTCCTAGGTTAAATTATGCCATGTCTGAGCTCACAGCATTACACAGTCAAAAAAGAAGAAGCGAGTTTGGCATGATTTAGCCTGCCAGGAATAACTGCTGCCATTTTAGTGGAATTCGAAACTTTGAACAAGAAAATGAATGAATGAAATCAGCTACTATCGTCCGTTCGCCTGGGCCCCATGTATTCTTTACAAAGTTGAACTTGTAAAAGGAAGAAAATAATTTCCTTTAAAAGTTCTTGACATCCATACCTTGAATAGATAAAATAATTACAAAGGTACCTTTATAATTATACTGCATACCACATAAAGGAAAAAAGTATGTAAAAGGAACCTGAAACAAATACATAAAGTCGCGTATGAATGAAACTCCGTAAGATAACAATAGGAAAGAAGAAAGGATGATGCTATGGATATATTTTACTGTGTTCTTTTGATGCTGGGAGCAATATTGGTTTCGAATCTGATTAATCGTTTTGTTCCTTCTTTTTCTATTCCGATTATTCAGATTTTACTGGGAATAGTGCTGTCGCTTTTACCTTCTGTATATCATTTTGAATTCGATACAGAGCTTTTTATGATACTATTTCTTGCTCCTCTGTTGTTCTATGACGGAATGCAGTCGGATAAGAAATCACTTTGGGATTTGAAAAAACCTATTGTTATGCTGGCATTGGGACTTGTATTTTTTACAGTAGCTGTCCTTGGTGTACTGATAAATGCAATGATTCCCTCCATTCCTTTAGCAGCGGCATTTGCGCTGGCAGCAGCTCTTGCACCCACCGATGCAGTTGCCGTCAGCTCTCTGGGAAAAAGAATCAAGATACCGGAAGGAATCAAGAATCTAATGGAAGGGGAAGCTTTAATCAATGATGCTTCCGGCGTAGTCAGTTTCCAGTTTGCCGTAGCCGCTATGGTTACCGGTACCTTTTCTTTGATGCAGGCAGGAAGCCGGTTCCTTGTAATCGCATTGGGCGGTGTGGCTGTCGGAATTGTAATGACAGGATTGAAATATCTGTTTGTTAAATGGGTCCGTACTTTGGGAATGGAGAATGTCACCTTTCATTTGCTCATTGGTATCTTAACGCCTTTTATTATATATATGGCAGCGGAGGAATGCAGAGTAAGCGGTATTCTTGCGGTTGTTATCTCCGGTGTTATCCATTCCTTTGAAGGAAGGAGGCTTAATCCCGAGACAGCCACATTAAATATTTCTTCAAAAAGTGTGTGGTCTACATTAACCTTTGCCTTAAATGGGATTGTCTTTCTGATTCTTGGTATGCAGCTGCCTCATATTATTAATACCATTTGGTACAATGTATCCGTCAGTAATTTAAAAACCATCGGATTTATTATCATTATTACTGCAGCAATGATGTTAATCCGCTTTCTTTGGTCATACTTCACGGTTGCCGCACCGAAGGAAGAAGGTTTCAAAAGGAAAGAGTTCAATAAGCGAAGGCCTCAGTTGAGACAACTGGCTGTTGTTGAAAAACCCCTGGGCGGAGAGCTTAGCCGTGTGAAAACCAGTCTTGTTATAAGCATGTCAGGAGTAAGGGGAAGTGTAACTCTGGCTTCCATACTTTCTCTGCCGCTGATGCTAAGTTCAGGGAAAGTATTTCCTGAAAGAGACCTTATTATATTCATAGCGGCCGGAGTCATTCTATGTTCCCTGATTGTTGCTAATTTTGTTATGCCTCTTTTATTAAAGCAGGATAGCACGGAGGATAAAGGAACAGAAGAGAGGGAAGCCTGCCTTGAGATTATAGAAAATGTAATCCGGCAGATAAATGATCTTACCACCGATGAAAATAGATTCCAGGCTGCAAGAGTTACAAGAAATCTGTTAATGAGGGCAGAGGAATTGAGGAGTAAGAATTACAAGAAGTCCAACCAAAAAGAAGAACGTGATCTAAGAAAAGAGGTCTTCAGTTGGGAAGAAGCCTATACAAAATCGTTACTCCATAACCACACCGTTGATGAAACAACTGCCCTTCAATATCTGGAGCTGCTTGGCAAAATCTGCAGAAAGAATGAAAAGAAGATAAAGTTTTCCTATTCAAAAATCGGAAAGATAATCAAGGGTATGGCAGGAATGAGAAAGCAGGGAGTAGTACCTGCAAACTATGGTATTAACCGTGGGCAGATGGAAACTCTCAGACGGATGAATAATGAATATGTTCTGGAGAGACTGCGCGAAAGAAAAGAGAACGATGATACCTTAGCCCTTAACAAGTTAATCTCAGAATATGAAAGATTGGAAGCACTGGTGGCGGCAAGAAAAAGGTCCGATGGAAATCAGCAAAGGATTGGAAATGAAGAAACCTTTCCTGCCGAGGTAGTAAATGAAATGGAGGATTTGGTACATTTAAGCTTTCAAATGGAGAGGGACGGAATACAGGGTATGTTTGAGCAGGGGCGAATATCCTGGGAGACTGCCAGAAAAATGAGAAGTGATATCGCCTTGATGGAGTTACAGTTACAGCAAACCAGTGAGGCTGCTGCATTTTAGCTTTTTCACAGAAGAAGCAGTCGGTTACTATAGAAACCCCATAATGCTTCTTCTGTTTTTGTATGTTTTACAGTATTTCTCAAGTGTGACTTAATAGCATTCAAATCCCAAATCAGTGTTTCATAAAACGATTCATAAAACCGGAAAGAGGTTTGTAAGGAAAGCTCTCTAAAGAAGAAGCGGTACTTTTTAGTTCCTTGCGGATAGCTATGCTTTGCGGACAGTGTTTTTCACAGAGTCCGCAGTTTACACATTTGCCGGCATTATGCCCGGCAGTACGGACAATATAGTTAAAACGGGCAGAAATCTTTCCATTTGTGGCGGTTTCATTGTAACTGCTGAAACAAAGGGGAATATCTACCCCGTGAGGACATGGCATACAATATCCGCAGCCTGTACAGGGAACCAGGAAAGACTTATTTAATACTTCTTTCACACGCTTATACAAATCAAACTCTTCAGAGGTC
This sequence comes from Bacillota bacterium, assembly GCA_023450835.1. Taxonomy (GTDB): domain Bacteria; phylum Bacillota; class Clostridia; order Lachnospirales; family Lachnospiraceae; genus Anaerocolumna. The sequence continues at coordinate 12,016 of JAEXGM010000020.1, forward strand.
AGGATATCTGCCTTTGCTTCATCGGCGGAGGCGGCATTGGCCGCAATCATTTCCTGAGAATTCATACCGGAGAGAACGGTAAGTACCTGAGGATGGTTCCATAACCAGCGGAAAGACCACTCGGCGGGAGTGTGCTTTACCGGGCTTTCTTCAAAAACAGAGAGAGCTTCCTTAGGCAGTTTAACAAGCTTTCCGCCGCGTAAAGGTTCCATAATCATTATAGGAAGGCCCTTTTCTGCCGCATGTTCTAAACCGCTTTTCCCGGCCTGATTGTATTCGTCATAGTAATTATACTGAAGCATACAGAATTCCCAGTCATAGGCATCAATAATTTTTATGAATTCCTGGCTGCCGCCGTGATAAGAGAAGCCGATGTTTTTAATCTGACCATTTTCTTTTTTTTCTTTTATCCAATCTAATATTCCAAGGCTGACCATTCTCTGCCATACATCCAGATTAGTAAGCATATGAATAAGATAATAGTCAATATAATCTGTTTTAAGCCGTTCTAACTGTGTATTGAATATCTTATCAAAATCTTCTTTTTTCTTAACCAAATAAGGGGGCAGCTTTGTGGCAAGCTTTACTTTTTCCCTGTGTCCCTTTGAGAGTATACGTCCAAGAGTAGCCTCACTGCCGGGATATATGTATGCGGTATCAAAATAGTTGATTCCAAGCTCGATAGCCTTTACAATCTGTCTTTCAGTTTCTTTCTCATCCCTTTTAAAACGCATACAGCCAAAAGCCAGGACTGAAATCTTATCACCGTTTTTGGGGTTTATTCTGTATTGCATGATTACCTCTTTTCCTGATTTTTTTAATATATCAGATATAATTTTAGTATATAAGATGTATTATAGGATAACTACGGGGGAAGTCAAGGAATATTATAAAAGTAGAATAATTGACCTAAAAAGATTGACAAGTGAAACAGGCAGGTATTAAAGTATACAGTGGAGGCAATTTCGCGGGCCTGTCCTGAAGCGAATCTGCCTGTGTAAAGGGTGCAAATCTGTAAATTCACTGGGAGGTTAAGAGCATGAAGCTTAAGAATATATTAAATACCAAGGGGCATCACCCGTCCTTTGGGATGAGAGAATTATTAGGGTATATCGGACCCGGACTTTTAGTAACTGTTGGATTTATTGACCCCGGTAATTGGGCATCTAACATTGCAGCAGGATCTGAATACGGATATAAGCTTTTATGGATGGTTACGCTTTCAACAATTATGTTGATACTGCTGCAGCATAATGTTGCCCATCTTGGAATTGTAACTGGTGACTGTCTTTCGGAGGCAGCGAATAAGCATTTAAAGCCCTGGCTCTCTAAAACAATTCTTACTACAGGTCTTTTGGCAGCCATATCCACAGCTATGGCGGAGATTCTGGGAGGTGCCATTGCACTGAACCTGCTCTTTAAAATGCCGATTAAATTAGGCTCCGTTCTAATATTCGCCGTTATTGTTGTATTTCTTTTTACCAATACATATAAGAAATTGGAAAAGGTCATAATGGGCTTTGTATCCATTATCGGAATATCTTTCTTATATGAGCTGAGTGTCGTTCACGTAAGCTGGCACGAAGCTGTGACCGGCTGGGTTACGGTTCAATTCCCTACGGGCTCCCTGCCGATTATCATGGCAGTTTTAGGAGCTGTTGTTATGCCTCATAATCTGTTTCTTCATTCGGAGATAATACAGAGCAGGCAGTGGAATTTGGAAGATGATGCGGTCATTGCAAGGCAGTTAAAGTATGAATTTCTGGATACGCTGTTTTCCATGATTGTAGGCTGGGCCATTAACAGTGCCATGATAATTCTGGCTGCCACCACCTTCTTTACACAGCATGTAAAGGTGGAGGAGTTAGGGCAGGCACAACAGATGTTAGTTCCTCTGGTTGGCAGTTTTGCGGCGGTTATCTTTGGCGTTGCGCTGCTTTTTGCCGGAATTTCCTCTACCATGACAGCGGGAATGGCGGCAGGAACTATCTTTGCGGGAATGTTTGGAGAGCCTTATGATATCAAAGACAGGCATACCAAGATAGGTGTTGTTGGAATCCTTGCTATTGCGACTTTAATAATATTCTTTATTAAAGACCCTTTCCAGGGGCTCGTTTACAGCCAGATGCTGCTTAGTGTGCAGCTTCCTATAACCGTATTTTTGCAGATATACTTAACATCTTCTAAAAAGGTTATGGGTAAATACAAGAACAGCCTTTTAAGCAATATCTGCCTCTGGACCATAGCAATTGTACTGACGGTTTTGAATATAATGCTTTTTGCCAGTTATTTAGGCTGACAACTGATGAAAAAAGCTCTATGTATCCTTTAACAGGGAACATAGAGCTTTTTTCAGTTAAAAGATTTACAAGGATAGCTTTATGCCATTCTTAGTTGCCGCTTTTGCATTTTCGATTAGTTTATATATTAAATCAATCAGTTCAGATGAGAGGTTTTGGGCCTCATGCAGAATTCGTTTAGCTTTCTCCGTATCCTTATTCTTAATAGCCTCAATCATGCCATCACCCTTTAAGTGGAATTCCTTGTGGAGATTTCCGATAGTTTCCCAATCTTTCTGAATGGAGGGATGATTCAGATTCAGCGTTTTATAATAATGTCCGAAGGTGCATTTGCTGGGATTTGTCTGAAGGGGCAGCAGAGTCATAGTTTCCGCCATGGACTGGAGTTTTCCAATCCAGTCTTTGTGGGATTTTACCGCTTTCTCAAGAATATCACATATCTCATCATTGGAGATGGAATGCCTGCTTCCTTTTAAACCACTGTAGAGATTGGCAGCCAGGGCAGATAATTTATCGTCAATATTGGAAATGCTTTTAGCATAGGATACACTTTCGGAAGCGTCCTTTTGAATATTCAAAGTCATGGTATTAAGCTTTCCGGCATCCTCACTGGAGGCTTCCATTGCACGATTGATCTCGGCGGAAGCGACTTTTACGCCCTGCATGGAATCATTGATGGATTCAACTGTATTGACAACACCTTCCAGCATATTGATATTATCAGCCATTGTATCCGATACCAGATCTATTTTATCACTCATTTGACCGGTAGAAGTCAAAGCTCTTGTGAGACTGCTCTTGCCTTCAGTAGCTGCGGAATGAATATTTTCAACAAATACCCTCATGTCATCGAGATTATGCTTCGTATCATCCGCCAACTTTCTTACTTCTTCCGCCACCACGGAGAAGCCTTTGCCATGTTCACCGGCTCTGGCTGCTTCAATAGCAGCATTTAAAGCCAGCAGGTTCGTCTGATTGGCTATAGTCTGCACACTGTCTACAATTTTCCCGATTTCATTGGTAAGCTGCAGCAGCTGGTCGATTTTACCGGCCATATTACGGGTGTCGCTTACTACATTTTCCTTTAGACTGCTTACCTGGCCCAGTAATTCTTTACTCTGTGTGTTGCGGGAGGCCAAAGCTTTGGAGTCTGCGGATAGCTGCTGCAAGGAGCCGGCGGTGTTATCAATGGTATCGGAAACAGAATTCATTGTAGCGGTAGTCTCCTCAACAATTGCAAGATTGGATTCGCTTAAATCCCCCAGTTCGATAGAAAAGTTGTTAAGCTGATCCGATATGTAGGTCATTCCGACATCAAAAGTGCTGATAGAGGAGGCAAAGTCCATAATTTCTTTTACTGCTTCCGACATCTTTTGCTCATTGTCAAAAAGTTTATTAAAATGATTAATTGCTTGCTGATGGTAGGGATGAGCACTTTTGGGAGCCTCGGTCTGTGCTCCGTTCATCATATTTTCTACGTATTCAAGAATTTGGCCCATTTCTGAACATGGTTTCTTTTTTAAATTTGGCATTCTGTCTTTCCTTTCTTTTGTAGGTCTGTTTTCATTATAAACGGCTGTAACTTTATGTGCAACGGCTATTTTTAGACAGTGAAATTATGAAATAATACATTGAATTAGTTCACTAAAGGATTATAATTGGTTTTAGAGTTTATTTGCTGCAGAGGTAATAGCAAAGGAAAGAGGACAAGTATGCTTAATAATGCTGACATTTTGAATATCAAAAAAGCAATTCACACAGCAATTGAAAAGAACGAAATTCCGGGGGCCAATTTGCTGATTTTTAAAAATGGGAAAGAAGTATTCTATCATGAGGATGGTTTAGCTTCCAGAGAGGAAGAACTTCCGATTAAGAGAGATACCATATTCAGATTGTTCTCCATGTCAAAACCGGTTACGGCAGCTGCTGCCATGATTCTGGCAGAAAGAGGAGAGATAGATCTGTATGAGCCTGTTGGAAAATATCTGGAAGGCTTTCGCAATCAATTAGTTGATGAGAATGGAACACTGATACCCGCAAACAGGGATATGAGAATAAAAGATTTATTGAATATGACTTCCGGACTTTTATATGGCGGAGAGGATAAAGCCGGTAAGGCTGTATCAGAGGTCTTTCAGGAAGTTGACGAGAAGCTTCTTACGGAGAATGCCTTAAGTACTGTCGAATTTGCCAATCGACTTGGAAGATGTCCGTTAGCGTTCCATCCGGGTTCTTCCTGGGCGTATGGCACCAGCGCAGATGTTCTGGCTGCAGTAATTGAAGTAGTAAGCGGCATAAAGTATAGCGAGTTCCTGAAAAAAGAAATCTTTGAACCGCTGGGTATGATAGATACGGCATTTTATGTTCCGGGGGAAAAGAGAGAGCGTTTGGCAAATACCTATGGTGCGGACGGGAATGGCGGTTTATCTCTATATGCCGGCAACAACCTTGGAATCATTCAAAGCATGGACCGGGAACCTGCTTATGAGGCCGGAGGTGCCGGATTGGTTTCTACTATTGATGACTATGCCAAGTTCTCACTCATGCTTATGAATGGCGGAAGCTATGAGGGGGTTACCATACTGCATCCCAAAACAGTAGCATATATGACAAGCAAGGTCTTAAACAGAAAACAGCAGAAGGGCATGGAGTCCTGGCTGGAATTGGAGGGTCACAGTTATGGCAGCCTTATGAGAGTGTTAGTTGATACTACAAAGGCCGGAACCATCGGCAGCCTTCATGAATACGGCTGGGATGGCTGGCTTGGGTGCTACTTTGCAAACTGCCCTGGGGATAATCTGAATTTTCTCTTTATGACCCAGAAAAAAGATGCGGGGACTATGGAAATAACCAGGAAGTTAAGGAATATTATTATCAGCAGCTGCGCTGAATAATCATTTGTATATTGCCGGATTCGTGTAATGTGAGGAAGAATACCAGATTCCTTGCGGTGCAGGGAACCGGCAATTTTTAATATTATTTCTTTCGGCTTTGTGTTAAAATAGATGGTGGTCAGTGTGAAATAAAAGACATTTCACATCCGGCATTGAGTGGCCTCACGGCCAAATGTCTGTCAGTGTGAAATAAAAGACATTTCACATCCGGCACCAAGTGGTCTCACGGCCAAATGTCCGTCAGTGTGAAATAAAAGACATTTCACGAAAGGGGTTAGGTTGAAAAAACAAAAAGCAGTTTTTTCAACTACGGATTCAGGAATATCAAATCAAAGATTTGATATTCACGAAAGGGGTTAAAATGAAATCATTAGTAATTGCAGAGAAACCCTCTGTAGGAAGAGATATTGCGAGAGTGTTAAAATGCGGTAAGAATTTAAACGGTGCTCTGGAGGGCGATAAATATATTGTTACCTGGGGATTGGGACATCTGGTAACACTGGCTGATCCGGAAGAATACGATGACAAATATAAAGAATGGAAGATGGAGCATCTGCCCATGCTGCCCCGGAAATTTGAATTGGTAGTCATTAAGCAGACAGGTAAACAATACCATACGGTCAAGACACAGCTGCACCGAAACGATGTGTCGGAAATCATAATTGCCACCGATGCAGGCCGTGAAGGAGAATTAGTAGCAAGATGGATTCTGGAGAAGGCTGGTAATAAGAAGCCGGTGAAAAGATTATGGATATCTTCTGTAACGGATAAAGCAATACGGGAGGGATTCTCCAAGTTAAAAGACGGAAGGGAATATGAGAATCTCTATCAGGCGGCTGTGGCCAGAGCAGAATCCGATTGGATTGTAGGTATGAACGCTACCAGAGCCCTTACCTGCAAATACAATGCAAGCCTTTCCTGCGGACGTGTTCAGACACCGACCCTGGCTATGATAGCAAAAAGAGAAGAAGATATCAAAAAATTTGTTCCTGTTCCCTATTTTGGATTAATCGGTAAAGTAAACGGTATGACACTGACCTGGCGGGATGCAAAACATAAGAGTACCACTACCAACGATAAGAAACGGGTAGAGGAGCTTAAAGAGAAACTTTCCGGAATGGAAGGTACCGTAACAGAAGTAAGTACGGTGTTAAAGAAATCCTATTCCCCGGGATTGTACGATCTGACAGAGCTCCAAAGAGAAGCAAATGTGCGCTACGATTTTTCAGCAAAAGAGACCTTAAATATCATGCAGCGCCTTTATGAAAATCATAAAGTCTTAACCTATCCCAGAACGGATTCCAGATATCTTACAACAGATATTGTAGGCACGCTAAAGGAGAGACTGGAAGCAATAAGCACCGGACCTTATAAAAAGTTAGCTGCCGTGCTTACCAGAAAGCCTATTGCAACCAATGCTTCCTTTGTAGATAATCAGAAAGTAAGCGACCATCATGCCATTATACCCACGGAGCAGTATGTTAACCTTGAGAATATGAGCTCTGATGAGAGAAAGATTTATGATATGGTCGTCAGACGTTTTCTGGCAGTATTATATCCTCCTTGCGAGTATGAAGAAGCCACTGTAAAAGTACTGGCTGTAGGAGAGGAATTTACGGCAAAGGGAAAGATTACTAAGTTTGCCGGATACAAAGAGGTGTATGAAAATATTTCAGAGGAGGCTTCTTTCAGAGAGGAGAACGCCAATACAGAGGAGAATCAGAACCTGCCCAAGGTTTCAAAAAATGATATTTTAAAGCCTATTGTATTTGTAATAACGGAGGGAAAGACCAAGCCGCCCGCATACTTTACCGAGGCGACACTTCTTTCAGCCATGGAGAATCCCGTACATTTTCTGGAACAGAAAGATAAAGAACTTGTCAAAACCCTGGGTGAGACCGGAGGACTTGGAACGGTAGCCACCCGTGCCGATATTATTGAGAAACTTTTTAATTCCTTCCTGATGGAAAAAAGGGGAAAGGATATTTTCATTACCTCCAAAGGAAAACAGCTTCTTAATCTGGTGCCGGAAGATCTAAAGAAGCCGGAACTTACTGCCTCCCTGGAAATGAAGCTTGCAAAAATTGCTAAGGGGAGTTTAAAAAAGCAGGACTTAATGAATGAGATGACCGACTATACGAAAGAAATCGTAGAAGAGATAAAGTCAGGCGAAGGTAACTTTAAACATGATAATCTCACCAATAAGAAATGCCCGGTCTGCGGCAAGAACATGCTGGCGGTGAACGGAAAGAACAGCAAAATGCTTGTATGTCAAGACCGTGAGTGCGGGCACAGGGAGACCATCAGCAGAACCAGTAATGCCAGATGTCCGGTCTGCCACAAGAAGATGGAGCTGGCAGGAACAGGTGAAAACCAGGTCTTCACCTGTTCCTGCGGTCATAAGGAAAAGCTTTCAGCCTTTCAGGAGAGACGAAAAAAAGAAGGTGCCGGTGTCAGTAAAAAGGATGTTGCCAAGTATATGAACCAGATGAAAAAAGAAGAACAGGCACCTGTTAATACTGCTTTTGCAGATGCTTTTGCTAAAATCAAACTGGATAAGTAGTGGTATGGCTGTTAGAGGAAAAAACGATTATAATCGTTTTTGAGAGTTGACATTGACACCCATATATTGTATTTTGTAAGAAGAAAGCAAATTGAAGGAGGCTGAAACATGCGTAAGGTGACAAATACAGAGAACAGAATAGGAAAGATGCAATCAGCCGGCCTTGGTACTTCTATATAATATAATCCGCTATTCCCGGAATAATCAGGAAGCAGGGATTTTTATGTAAATTATAACCACAGTCGATGACTGTGGTTTTTTTGCGCCCAAAGCTAAGATTACCTATGTCAGGCGACCCGCCCGTTCTCATAAGGGGAGCTGCTGATTACCGAAAGCTGATTTGGATGCCATAAGGGACTGTCCTTATGACACTCAAATCATAGATATTATATTTGGAAAGAATGGGTGATTAGGTTGAAAAAACAAAGATAAGTTTTTTCAACTACGGATTCAGGAATATCAAACCAAAGATTTGATATTCACGAAAGGGGTAAGATGAATATATTAAATATTGGCATAATGGCACATGTAGATGCAGGTAAAACCACAGTAACGGAAGGATTTCTTTATCATAGCGGGATTAAGAATTCCATGGGAAATGTTGATAATGGAACGACTACAACGGATTCCATGGAACTGGAGAAAAAACGGGGAATGACTATCCGTTCTGCAACAGTATCCTTTATGATTGGTGAAACGAAGATTAACCTGATTGATACACCAGGGCATATGGATTTTATTGCGGAAGTTGAGAGAGCTCTGTCAGTGCTTGACGGAGTAATTCTTGTAATATCTGCAAGAGAAGGAGTTCAGCCCCAGACCCGTGCCATTTTTCATAAATTAAAGCAAATGAAAATCCCTGTGATTTTATTTGTGAATAAGATAGACCGCATAGGGGTCAATCTGGAGGAAGTATATGAACAAATGCGCCAGCAGTTGACTGAGAATTTCTTATTGATGCAAAGAATAGAATATCAATATGGTGCGGTGGAGCATAGTTTTGAAATTCTAGAGAGAAATTACGAAGAGGCAGAATTATCAGAGCAGATTATTATGCATTCTGAGAAGCTGCTTGATAAATATATGAAGGAAGAAATGATTACGGCAGAGGATTATGAGAATGTAATCCGCTCCCGTAACCGGTATGGAAAACTCTATCCGGTATACCATGGAGCAGCGCTTCAGGATGTGGGAATTACAGCACTGATGGAAGCTATCGGGAAGTGGTTTATGCCAAGAGTTGACAGTGCTGACGAATTATCAGCTTATGTATATAAGATATTGTTTGATGAGCACAGGCATAAGCTTATCTTTATCCGTATATTTTCAGGAGAGCTGGCGCTGAGAAATCATATTTTGGTCGAAAGAGATCATCAAGAGATGATAGTCAGGAATCTGTTCGGTTTGGAAAATGGAAAATTGGTTCCTAGAAATAGTATTCCGGCAGGAGATGTAGCGGTAATTTCGGATGCCAGAGAACTGGTATGCGGGGATTGGATTGGCCATAGAACCAAGCTTGCCTTAAGACCGCAGACAGAGCCTTTGTTAAAAGTAGGCATAAGGCCAATACTTGCCGCCGGCAGAAGAGAACTGTTAGAAGCCTTACAGATATTAACGATGGAGGATCCTTATCTGGATTTGAATATTGATGAGGAGACAGAAGAAATTAAGCTAAAGCTTTTTGGCAATCTGCAAAAGGAAATATTACAGTCTCTGCTCCTGGAAAGATTCCATCTGGAAGCAGAATTTGACAGTGCTATAATTGTTAAAAAGGATAAACCGCTAGCTCAGATAACCTGTATTGTCCCCATAAACAGTCCGGGTAATTTACTGGAAGCCGGTGTAGGTCTTACGCTTGAACCTCTCGAAGAAGGAAGCGGCTTTATATATGAAACACAGGTCTCTTTCGGAGACCTTACCAAATCCTTTCAAAACGGTGTGAAAGAAGGGGTGGAGAAGGGAATCCGTAAAGGGCTAAGCGGCGAGGTGGTGGATACAAAGGTTACTTTCCTATACTCTGATTATAGCAGTGTAACCAGTACTCCCGCAGATTTTAGAAAATTGGCGGAAAAAGTTGTATACCAGGCTTTGAAAAGCGTTGGTACCAAGGCCATGGAGCCCGTCATGAGCTATACACTTACCGCACCCCAGGGGTATGAAAAGAAAATCATGACGGAGCTGGTACGGATGAATGCGTTGATGGAGGAAACGAAGTATACTCAAACAGAAATGATAGTTATGGGAAAAGTAACGCTGGAAGCCTGCAAAGATTTTTCAGTGGTACTCTTTACTTTAACGGAAGGCAGGGGAATTTTTGAGACTTCTTTCTGGCAGTACAGGGAGGAAGGAAATCTATATAATGAAAAAAACTTGTAACTTTTATCCTAAATAAATTTAATATCTTCATGTAATCTCCATAAGGGTATGCTATAAATTATGTAAAGCATGTTTGTTAGTGTGATACAAACAACAAAATGAATCCTCAGGAGGTTATAAATGAATTTTAATAAAAACAAAGGTAAGAATAATATTGAAGACCATAATCATAATCCCATGAAGCATATGCTTCACATGATACTGTGCTGTGGCATACCTGCTCTTATCTTAATGGCGCTGCCGTTCATAGCACGTTACAGCCCGGCAGTAGCAGGTCTGCTGGGGATTATTGCACCTTTTATATGTCCTGTTATGATGGGCGGCATGATGATTATGATGTTGCGGAGCGGAAAACGCAGCTGCTGCAGCACAGATTCGGATACGGCAGAAGCGGTATCTAAATCAGAACAAAATCAAGCCTTACCCAATAACAATGAATAAATTGCCGACTGTAAAAAAACTTCTGTCTTCTCTTTAAACGGAAGTTTTTTATATGCCATTAAATACTGCTCGTATATTATGGAACACTCGTACATATCTTTTATACATAAAGAAACGGTACAGAGGGCAGCAGGATGAATATTATCTCCATGCTTTTGGCTATTTTAGCAGGAGTATTAACAACCATTGAAGCAACGATTAATTCCCAGCTTGGAAAATATGTGACACCGAGTATAGCCACACTACATAGTCTGATGACCGGAGTGACATTTGTATTACTGATAAATCTTATAATTGGCAATCTGCCAAGATATACAAAAGTTACTTCCGTTCGACCTATTTGGCTGATTGGAGGCTTTTTCGGAGCATCCATTATATACTTATCCGCAAGATCCATTCCTTCCCTTGGCATATCCAATGCCTTAATACTGATTTTGGCAGGGCAGCTTACCAGCAGCCTAGTCATAGACGCATTTCTAAATGATGCTCAGATAAGTATAAAAAAAATGGGCGGAATGGTTTTATTTCTTATCGGGACCATCATGTTTTTGAAAGATTAGTACTTGCATTTCCTTTTAAACTATGTATAATTACATTAAAAGAAATGTAAAGGGTGATTCCTTTGGGAGATATAAATGTTAACTTCATGAAGAATATTTTATAAAAGACGGGCTTAATGGCCCGTCTTTCTTTTTGACTTTAACTTGGTAAAGTTAAGGAATCATATATTATATTTTTGAGTTATAAATGAACTGATGATTGGCACACTGTGGTATAGCATGGCAGTCATTATACATAATAATAGAAATAGAAGCGAGGAAGATTATGAAAATAGCGGTGTATGAATTAAGGCAGGATGAAAAAAAGAAGCTGGAGGAATTAAGGACGAAGCATGGTCTGGAAGTCGTAACTACCGGGAAGACTTTAAATAAGCAGACTATAAAACTTTCCGCAGGGTGTGACGGAATTAGTGTACTTGGAAGAAGCAGTCTTAATAAGGAGATGCTGTCGGCACTGAAAAAACAGGGGGTCGGCTATATCTCAACCAGGACAGTCGGTTATAACCATATTGATACAGGCAGCGGGAAGGAACTGGGACTTCGGATATGCAACGCAGGTTATCCTCCAAAGGGAGTAGCTGAATTTGCAGTGATGCTGATGTTACTTACCCTTCGTCATTACAAGCCGGCTATGTGGAGACAGAATGTAAACGATTATTCCCTGTTCGGACTGACCGGGCAGGAATTGGGCAATCAGACCGTAGGAGTAATCGGAACCGGCAATATTGGTACGGAAGTATTGAAAATACTTTCAGGTTTTGGATGCAAACTGGTAGCCCATAATAAAACGGAAACCGAGGCAGGTAAGAAATATGCACAGTATGTATCACTGGAGGAATTATACCGTGTCTCTGATATCATAACTCTTCACGTCCCTTTGACAGAAGAAAACAGACACTTTATTGATAAAACAGCTATAGCCAATATGAAACCGGGGGTAATACTAATCAATACTGCCAGAGGAGAACTGATGGATATAGAAGCTCTGACAGAAGGCATTGAGTCGGAGAAAATCGGTGCGCTGGGGCTGGATGTGTTTGAAAAAGAAGAAGGCATCTATCATGCGGACAGAAAAACAGACATCCTTAAAAATCGCGACATGGTATATTTAAGGCAGTTTCCCAATGTAGTAATGACACAGCATATGGCATTTTACACACGAGGCAATATAGACAGTATGGTTACCTGGGGAATCGAAGGATTATTCGATATGTACAGCGGCAAATTATGCAGACAGGAAATATAGATATTTGAGAGAAACTAAATTAAGGAAACACACACAGAGGACTAGAAGATTGGTTTGGGATTTTGCATTGAGAGGTTCTTTATGATACTTAATCTGTAAGAAACGCAGCTAGGAAAAATAATGCCACTGTTTGAGCGCAGCGAGTTTGGCATTATTTTTCCTGTCAGCTGTGTTTTTTGCAGATTTTAGTGGAATATGGGTTCTCGAACGCAAAATCCCAAACCAATCTTCTAGTCCTCGTACGTTCCCATAAACTATTTTTATTTTCCACATTAAAAGAGTTGGTTGTTATTGACAATTAACTCTTTCTATACTATACTAAGCGTATTAATAGTAATAGTACACTTCGTATACAGATGTGGCTACCACAAAGAAAGGAGTGCCGGATGATAGTTATTGATTATAAGGATCGAAGACCAATCTATGAACAGGTGGAAGAGCGGTTTGAGGAATTGATTTTAAAGGGCGGATTAATGCCCCAGGAGCAGCTTCCTTCCGTGAGAAATCTAGCAATAGAACTGTCGATAAACCCAAATACTATACAAAGAGCTTATATGGAACTGGAGAGAAAAGGCTTTATTTATACGGTAAAAGGAAGAGGCAGCTTTATTGCGGATACGGAACATTTGCTGGATATTAAGAAAATTGATCTTTTGGAATCGGTTGCCTCACTATTAAAAGAGGCAAAAGAAATCGGGATAGAAAAAGAACAGGTTCAAAAAAAGGTAGAAGAAGCCTATAAGGTGTAAAGAGTAAAGTAGGAAATAGAAAGAATCACATAAAATTTGTACCTGCGGCCAAAAGCTTGCGGGTATTGGAAAGGACGTGGTATATATGATAGAAGTACAGAACTTGACGAAGTATTTTGATACAATAAAGGCAGTTGATGATATTACTGCGGTTATCAAAGAAGGAGAAGTCTTTGGTCTTGTTGGAACCAATGGGGCAGGTAAAAGTACTTTTTTACGTATGGTTTCAGGCGTTATAAAACCAGATGAGGGAATCATTAAAATAGACGGGTATCCGGTTTATGAGAATCCGGAGTCTAAAAGGCTTATATTCTATATCTCAGATGACAGTTATTTTTTCAGTAACAGTACCCCGATAGACTTAAAGAATTACTACAAAGTTATTTATACCGGTTTTGATGCGGTACGATTTGATGAAATGATGAGGCAGTTTGGCCTTGACAGTAAAAGAAAAATAAACACTTTCTCAAAAGGTATGAAAAAGCAGCTCACTATTATCTTGGGAATCTGTGCAAATACAAAATATCTTCTTTGCGATGAAACTTTTGACGGACTTGACCCTGTAATGCGCCAGGCAGTAAAGAGCCTGTTCGCTAAAGAAATCGCAGAAAGAGGATTAACACCGATTATCGCATCACATAATCTTAGAGAACTTGAGGATATCTGCGATCACGTAGGGCTATTGCATAGAGGCGGCATCCTGCTGTCCAAAGACTTATTCGACATGAAACTAAGTATCCATAAGATTCAATGTGTCTTTAAAGAAGAAATTAATCCCGGTGAAATCTTTGGGGAAAAAGAAGTTCTTAAGATTGAAAAAAGAGGTTCTCTCTATACAATAACATTAAGGGGCAACAGGGAAGAGATAATAGCTAAAATAGACAGACTTAATCCTGTATTCTCAGAAGTTCTACCTTTATCTTTAGAGGAAATCTTTATCAGTGAAACGGAGGTGGCAGGCTATGATATCAAGAAACTTATTTTTTAAGCTTCAAAGAGAAGATATGAAAAGGCGATTGTGGGTTGCAGCTCTTTCCATGCTGGTATTCTTCCTTTCCGGACCTGTTTTACTGGCGCTGGTATTGGAAGGAATGGTAACGGATGTACAGACGCAGCATACCATATCACAAATTACATCAACAATTGGGCCGGGTTTTGCACTACAGTATGTAATTTCCATTGCAGGAGCGCTTATTTGTGCCAGCAGCGGATTTTTCTATTTGCATTCCAGAAAAAAGGTGGATTTTTATCATGGTGTGCCGGTTAGAAGAGAGCAGCTGTTTGCAGTAAATTATATCAATGGTATATTGCTTTATTTTATACCTTATCTTATAAGTATGCTTTTAAATTTTGCAGTACTGTTAGCTGGTGATTATCTTAATTCAAAAACATTTATAGTAAGTTTTGAAGCTTTGGGAATGAATCTGTTATATTTCCTCTTAATGTATACGCTGACAGTTCTGGCGGTAATACTTACCGGGAATGGTGTTATAAGCCTCTTGCTGTCCGGAGTATTTTTCTCCTATGGCCCGTTGGTCATGATGATTAAGGATATGTACTGCAGAGATTTCTTCCGGACATATTTTACCCTTGGACATAATGATAATTTACTTTTATTTTTGTCACCTATCGGAAAATACGTTAGCAGGTCGGTTCAGGTTAAGAACGGTGACTATGAGGGAATTGGTTTAAGCGTCCTCATAACCTTAGCTGTTACCGTCCTGATTGCTGTATTAGCGGTGCTGCTTTATAAGAAACGACCGTCAGAAGCAGCAGGAAAAGCCATTGCTTTTCAGTTTGCAAAACCTGTTATTAAGTTCATGCTTGTCATCCCTTTATCCCTTGGGGGCGGCTTGATCTTCAGAGAAGCGGCGAATCGGCATGCAGATATTTGGATGATATTTGGCCTGATATTAATCTTTGTAATTGCCAGTGCAATAATAGAGATTATCCATCAGTTTGACCTGAAAAAGGCTTTCGATCACAAAAGAGGCCTTGCAGTAACAGCCATTGCCGCTGCTGTTATCGTATGCATATTCCGCTTTGATCTTATTTCTTATGATACGTATATACCGGATAAGGATAAAGTGGCTTCTATGAGTATCTCCGTTCCGGGACTGGATGGGAGTAAGAATTATCTGGAAATAAACAAGACAGGGACAGATTATGTGTATTATTCAACTTTTCAATATGAGCAGAAATACATGAGAATAAAAGATTTCAATGCTGCCTATGAAATAGCAAAACGCGGTATCGAAGAAACTAAAAAGCCTGCGGCGGATGCTAAAGGAGATTATGAGGGTATGGTGGCTTTCCATCTGAAGAATGGAAGAACGATCGTCCGTGATTATGCCAGGGTTTCTGATACAGACCTTTCCTTACTAAATCAGGTCTATAGCAGCAGTGATTATAAAGAAGGATATTATCCCATTTATAGATGGAAGACAGAGTATTTATCATCTGTCAGAGTTTCCAATGACAGAGAAGAAAAATCGCTTACTCTCTCAAAAGAAGAAATGGAAGAATTACTTACAATCTATAAAGAGGAATTAAAAGCTCTGAGCATTAATGAAATAAAGAAAAGCAGACCGGTTGCAACAATTCATTTCGGCCTGATTAACAGGAATGAATTCGATTATGATGTGTTTTCTGGGTTCACGAAAACCAGGGAATTTCTTGCTGTGCATGGGCTTAGTACAGATAATCTGTTAAAGGCTGAAGATGTTAATAAGATAATTATTTCAAGTCAACTTGGTTATAGTGATGACAGAGTATACAAAGAAGCACAATATATAAAGAGTGATAGTTATTCGCTGGAGAATAATCAGTTTGAATATACTGATAAAGAGCAAATTGCTGAAATTCTTCAAACAGCTTTGCCGGAAAGCTACAGTACTAATTTCAGCGTAGTAGCTGCACCAAATTATGATCTGATGCTTAATGTAATATTTGATATGGACAGCTATGGTAATGAAAAATCGGATATCTATTATTTTTCAAAGGATAATATACCGGATTTTGTTCTAAAAGACTTAAATTATAGTCCGAAGTAGAGTATTTTTTCCTGAATGTGTTTAAAAATAAAGAATATGGTATAATATTAGAGTGGGGACGTAAGTACTCC
Organism: Bacillota bacterium; assembly: GCA_023450835.1. Taxonomy (GTDB): domain Bacteria; phylum Bacillota; class Clostridia; order Lachnospirales; family Lachnospiraceae; genus Anaerocolumna. The sequence continues at coordinate 28,269 of JAEXGM010000020.1, forward strand.
GCTCTATTATTATATAGAAAAATATTGCAGAAAGGATATGAAACAGGGTAAGGGATTGATATGAAAAAAATTATATTGGTTTTACTGCTTGGACTTGCAATGATGACTCTGATAGCTTGCACAGAGAATGCTGACAATAAAGATGATACTACACCGGGAGGAGAAATATCCGAAACAGTAACCCCTTCTGTAACTGTAGCAGAAACAGCAACGCCAACTGTAAGTTCAGAAGATGGAAGTACAGAAGATGGAAGTACAGAAGATGGAAGCACGGAGAGTGTTATGGACTATTTCCCATACAGGGAGAACAAGCAATATTTTTACGAGGGAAAAGGCAATGAATATGCAAGCTTTTGGAGCTATGCAGATTATCAGGACAAGAACAGCGGCAGAATCCAGCTTAGATTGGACAATGGAGGTACTCAGACTGTTCAGGTCCTGGAAGGTGACAGCAACGGTATTTCGGTTATAGTAAACAAAGAAGAATGCTATTACAGAGATAATCTCTTGAAATATAATAGCGTAGAAGACCCGGAGGTTCTATTAAAAGGACCTCTGAAAAAAGGCACGGAGTGGACTCTTTCTGACGGAAGAAAACGTTATATATCGGATATGGAAAAGGAGATTACCATTCCCATAGGCAAGTATAAGGCAATTGAGGTAACAACAGAAGAAAAAGAAGGTGAAACAAGGGATTATTATGCAAAGGAATTGGGGCTGATACTGAGGGAATATCAAGCAAATGGAACTACGATTACTTCCACTTTAAAAGAAGTTAAAGAAACTCCCCTGGTACAAAACCTAACGCTATATTATCCTAATGCCAAAGAGAAAATCTTAAAAGAGCAAAAGACTATTAAGTTTAATACCAATGATATAACCCGCCTTAAAGTGCAGGAACTGTTAAGAGAAAAGCATGAGGGAAATCAGGGGCTGATCAGTGTAGGGACAAGTCTCAATACTTTGTATGAAGGCTCGGATGGTATTGTATATGCAGACTTTTCAAAAGATCTTATCAGTGACATGAACGCAGGTGCAGGCTTTGAACAATTAATTTTACAGGGAATTGCCGATACTTTGGGTGGATATTATGGTGCTTCGGAGGTGTATCTTACCGTTGACCAGAAACCTTATGAATCCGGACACATTATCTTAAAAAAGGGAGAGACTCTTAAGGTAAGCAAGTAATAATTTTGAGGTACAGGTAAAGTGGTTGTAGAAAAATCACAGATATAATAAAAGAAATATAATATTGAAAGAACTTAAAGAATCAGGGAATCAATAAAGAATCAGGGAATTAATAAGGAAGGGGACTTAGTATGAAAAGAACAGCTTTAATAACAGGAGCATCAAAAGGAATTGGACGTGAGCTGGCAATTATTTTTGCACAACAGGGATTTGATCTGGTCTTGGTCGCAAGAAGCAGAGAGATGTTGGAGGAGCTGGGAAACAGACTGCATAAGAAATACAAAATTGATGTGACAGTTATAGAAAAGGATTTAACGATTAAAGATGCTCCGGAAGGAATATATCAGGCGTTAGAAGGAAGAAGCGTAGACATTTTAGTGAATAATGCAGGGTTTGGCGATTATAAGGAATTTGCTCACTCTGAATGGGAAAAGCAATACCTTATGATACAACTTAATGTTACAGCTCTTATGCATATGACAAAGCTCTTCCTGCCGGAGATGATTGAAAGAGGATATGGCAGGATATTGAATCTCGCTTCTACGGCTGCATTTCTGCCAGGCCCTAATATGTCTGTGTATTATGCATCAAAAGCCGCGGTTCTGTCTTTCTCACAGGCTTTGTCGAAAGAATTAAAAGGAAGTAATGTTACAGTGACAGCCCTTTGCCCCGGGCCGACAAGTACGAACTTTGAACGTACGGCGGGACTTATTAATTCAAAACTGTTTCACTCCTTAAAGGTGACAGATGCAAAGAAAGTCGCACTATATGGCTATAAATCCCTTATGAAAGGAAAACCCGTTGCAGTGGAGGGGCTATCCAATAAACTTTTGATAATCGGTGCAAAATTAGCCCCCAGAGGAGTTGTGCTTTCTATGATAGATCAGATTCAATCGAAACTTAGGGAAGGGCAACCGGCAGATAAGTAAATAATCAAGTATAGAATTATGGAATTGTATATTTTGTTTAATATATATGCTTATTTTATGAATTATACAACGTATTAAATAAATCAAAAAATGGTAAAAAAACTATTGACATAATTAAACACAAATGATAGCATTAAGTTGAACGTTAAATCTATGCGATATATACAATGTAGAACTGATAAACGCTTTTATGATAGGTTTAACGTAAAACTAAACTAAATTTCATAAAACAGGAGGATGTATTTCATGAAAAAGTTTTTGAAAAAAGGAACGGCAGCTATGATGGTAGCACTGGGGTTATTTATGGCAATGTCTTTTAAGGTATCCGCTGCCACCACAGAACTCTTGAAGGATGGAGAATTCCCTACCGGAGGATTTATCAATGCAGGAGAGGCTGTTGACGGAACAATTCAGGGACCTGGCAACTGGACTCAGTTAAACATGGGAGACGCTGAAGTAAGTGCACCTTATTTACATGTTATTGTTAAAGCTACTGGCGATACAGCAAAAGCTCAGATAGCAGTTTCTGATACATATACTTTCAATCTTTCTGATTTAGGGGTAGCCCTTACTGAAGACTACCAGGATGTTGTTTTACCCGTTAAAGATCAGGGCATCACTACTATCGGCTGGGTTAATTTAATGGGTCTTGACGGCGGCTCCAGCGTTTATACTGTAAAAGAAGTTTTCTTATCTGATGATGCGGCTTCCACACTGGCGGCTGCAGCCGATACAGCAACTGTTACTGATACAAAGGCAGCTGATACAGCAACTGACACAGCTGCAGCTACTCCTAAGACCGGTGAATCTACCACAATTTTATATGTTTGCATAGCCGCACTGGTATGCTCAGGCGGTATCTTTGCAGCAACGAAGAAGGTTGCAAGAGCAAAATGAATTTTAAGAAGCAGCTGATATAAATCACAGAGGTATCCAAAGAATAGAAAAAAGCTTTGGATACCTCTTTTATGTGTGAAAATGTTATTATTGACAACCCAATAAAATTGAGTACAATTAAATGCATAAAGTAGATTTTGTGTATAAGACTTTTAATGAGTACTGAAATAACAATTTTACTATAGGATTGAAAAGAAAACGTAGGATTAGGGTAGAAAGGAGCAGCATATGAGACGCTTTGATTTTATGAGAACAGTAAAGAAATTTCAGGCAGATGAAATACTTGAATACTATGTTTATATAAAGATTGCCAAGTTTGTCAAAGACAAAAATGACAGGGAAATCTTACAGAGAATTGCAGGCGAAGAGCGGAAGCACTATGAAATATGGAAGCAGTATACCCAGTGTGATGTAAAACCCAATATGTTTATCGTTTATTGGTATGTATTTTTAGCAAGGCTGTTAGGATACACCTTTATCATAAAGAAAATGGAGAATTCACTCATAGAATTCAAGGGAATATTCGGCGGTAAGATAGAGAAAGAGCTCACAGAGAAGATTCCTGATTTAAATATTATATTGCAGGATGAAACAGAGCATGAAAATGAGTTAATTGACATGATTGATGAAGAAAAACTGAAATATGCCGGTTCCATGGTTTTGGGCCTCAATGATGCGTTGGTGGAATTTACAGGAAGTTTAGCCGGATGGACCTTTGCCATGCAAAGCAATCGCCTGATATCCCTGGCAGGATTGATAACCGGTATCGCAGCTACTTTGTCCATGGCATCTTCGGAATACCTGTCCGTGAAACATGATGATGGCAAGAATGCCATGAAATCTGCCTTATATACAGGCGCGGCCTACTTAGTTACGGTTGTAATTTTAATCCTTCCTTATTTGCTTTTGCCTGACAAGGAGTATGTAACAGCACTTCTTATCATGCTGGGAGCTGTTATTCTGATTATTGCCGCCTTTAATTACTATATTGCTGTTGCCAGATCCATTTCTTTCAGAGAAAAATTCTTAGAAATGAGTTTCATTAGTCTGTCAGTGGCTGCGGCCTCTTTCCTTATCGGACTTCTTGTCAAAAAATTTCTGGGTGTAGATGTCTAAAGAGTAAAGGAAACTTTAGCCTGAGCACATATTATATCTTCGAGGCTGTGTCAAAATGAAGTTCTGTGAAATGATCCATAATGCACAGAGTTTCATTTGGCTGCAGCCTCTTTTTATTTGATTATTCGCATTTATCACCAATTGGATTCTTAATCTTTCGATAGACAAATAAAAACAAATATTCGCACTCCTGACAATACCTATTTTCCGGCTTATGGAATATAATGATAAGTAATGAAATCAGGAGGTGTAACTACATATGAGGTATGGCTATTTTGACAATAAAAACAAGGAGTATGTCATTGAAAAGCTTGACCTGCCCACATCGTGGACAAATTACTTAGGGGTAAAGGATTTGTGCGCGGTCGTAAATCATACAGCTGGGGGGTACATGTTCTATAAGACACCGGAATACCACAGAATAACACGTTTTCGTGCAAATAGTGTTCCCATGGACAGACCGGGACATTATGTGTATTTAAGAGATGACAAGACCGGTGATTATTTCAGTATTTCCTGGCAGCCGGTAGGTAAACCGTTAACGCAAGCGCTCTATACCTGCCGTCATGGATTATCTTATACCAAATATCAGTGTGAATATCAGGGGATAAAAGCAGAGCAGAAGCTGTTCATTCCTTTGGAGGACAGCGTGGAGATTTGGGATGTAACCATTGAGAATACAACAGGAGAAGAGAAGGAGATCAGTGCTTTTTCCTATCTTGAATTCTCCTATCATCATATTGATATGGATAATCGCAATTACCAGATGAGTAATTATGCAGCCGGCTCTTCTTATGAAGATGGCATTATTGAGCATGATTTATTCTACGAGGAGTTTGGTTATCAGTATTTTACCGCTAATTTTGAACCCGACGGATTTGATTGTTTAAGGGATAAATTTATTGGCCCATACCGCACGGAAACCAATCCGATTGCAGTAGAGAGGGGTTATTGTGAGGGAAGCTTTGAAAAAGGCGGCAACCACTGCGGAACACTTCATAAGAAACTAAAATTAATGCCCGGCGAGAAAACAAGGCTAATCTACCTTTTAGGTGAAGGCAGCAGAGAAGCCGGCCGTGTTATGAGAGAGAAATATTCTGATTTAGCTGCAGTTGATAGAGAATTTGAGGATTTAGCAAAGTATTGGGAAACTAAGAGAGAGAAACTTCAGATTAAGACTCCCAATGAAGGAATGAATACCCTTATCAATATATGGACTCTGTATCAGGCTGAAATAAATGTTATGTTTTCACGTTTTGCCTCTTTTATCGAAGTAGGAGGAAGAACAGGGCTCGGTTACCGCGATACCGCACAGGATGCTATGACAGTACCTCATTCCAACCCGGCAAAATGCAGGCAGCGATTGGTGGAGCTGCTCCGGGGTCTGGTATCCAGCGGCTATGGGCTGCACTTATTCCAGCCGGAATGGTTTGACCCGGATAATTCTGCAAAACCTTTTAAATCTCCGACAGTTGTTCCAACTCCCAATAAGAATGATATGATTCATGGACTTAAGGATGCCTGCTCCGATGATGCTTTGTGGCTTGTAAGCTCCATTGTTGAGTTTGTAAAGGAAACAGGTGAATATGAGTTCCTGGATGAAATAATTACATATGCGGACGGTGGAGAAGGCAGTGTTTACGAACACATGAAAAAGATTCTTGATTTCTCCCATGAACAGATTGGTGCTTCTGGTATCTGCAAAGGTCTTAGAGCTGACTGGAATGACTGCTTAAATCTGGGCGGCGGCGAGAGTGCTATGGTGTCCTTTCTGCATTACTGGGCTTTGGGAAATTTCCTGGAAGCTGCGGCTTATCTGGAAAGAGCAGAGGATATTGAAAAATATACGGATATGAGAGCACAGGTAAAGAAAGCCTGCGATGAAGTCCTTTGGGATAAGGAATGGTATATCAGAGGAATAACAAAGAACGGCAAAAAGATTGGTACCAGCGAAGACAAGGAAGGTAAGATTCATCTGGAATCCAATGCATGGGCAGTGCTTTCCGGTGCGGCGGACGAAGAAAAGGGAAAGCTGGCTATGGACTCCATCGATAAATACCTCTGTACACCTTACGGTATTATGCTAAATGGACCTTCTTATACGGTACCCGATGAGGATATTGGCTTTGTTACCAGAGTTTATCCGGGATTAAAGGAAAACGGTGCTATCTTTAGTCACCCCAATCCCTGGGCATGGGCTGCCGAGTGTAAGCTTGGAAGAGGAGACCGTGCGATGAAGTTCTATGATACATTGTCGCCTTATAACCAGAATGATATGATTGAAACCAGAGAGGCCGAGCCTTACTCCTATTGCCAGTTTATCGTAGGCAGGGACCACACTGCATTTGGCCGAGCAAGACATCCGTTTATGACAGGAACCGGCGGGTGGGCATATTTTTCTGCTACCAGATATATGCTTGGAATCAGACCGGACTTTGAGTCTCTGACTGTTGATCCTTGTATTCCGGCGGACTGGAAGGAATTTGAGGTTCAAAGAGAGTGGAGAGGTGCGGTTTACAATATTACAGTGAAGAATCCTGACGGTGTAATGAAAGGCGTAAAAGAAATCCTGTTAAATGGTGAAAAGGTTGATAATATACCGGTGCAGGAAAGAGGAAGCGAGACCCAGATTACAGTAATCATGGGCTAGGTATACAGGGAGGAGAAAGACTATGATAAAGTTTGGTACAGGTGGATGGAGAGCCGTAATCGGAGAGGATTTCACCAAAGCAAACATACAGGTACTGGCAAAAGCCATGGTTGCAAAGATGAAGGCAGAGGATGTAAGCGGAGACGGTATTGTAATCGGCTATGACAGAAGATTTCTTTCCAAAGAAGCGATGAGATGGGCAGCAGAAGTTTTTGCGGGAGAAGGCATAAAAGCATTCCTTATTAATCGGTCGTCACCGACACCTTTGATTATGTATTACTGCATGGTACACGGCTTTCATTACGGCATGATGATTACAGCCAGCCATAATCCTGCTATTTACAATGGAATCAAGGTATTTACCTATGGCGGACGTGATGCAGATGAACTGCAGACTGCAGATATAGAGAAATACATCGACAAAGTAGCAGAAGAAAGCATTTGCCCCATGGAATACGAAGCGGCTCTTAAAGCTGGCTTAATCATGGAAATCAATCCTTTAAATGAATATCTGGATAATATTATTAATACAGTGGATATGCAGGCAATACGTAACAGGGGCTTAAAAGTAGTGCTGGATCCCATGTATGGTGTAAGTGAAACCTCTTTAAAGACGATTCTCCTGACCGCCAGATGTGATGTTAGTACCATTCATGAGAGGCATGATACTCTTTTTGGAGGTAAACTTCCTTCCCCTTCTGCTCAGACTTTAAGAAGCCTTCAGAATAACGTTTTGGATAGATACGCAGATATCGGAATTGCAACCGACGGAGATGCCGACCGAATCGGTATCATAGACGATACGGGTAAATTCCTCCATCCAAATGATATCCTGGTACTGCTTTATTATTACCTCTTAAAGTATAAAGGGTGGAGAGGACCTGCTGTCAGGAATCTTGCCACTACCCATATGCTTGACCGTGTGGCAGAAAACTTTGGTGAGAAATGCTATGAAGTTCCGGTTGGATTTAAATACATATCTGCTAAGATGAATGAAACCGATGCAATCATCGGAGGAGAGTCCTCCGGAGGTCTGACGGTAAAGGGGCATATTAACGGCAAAGATGGTATCTATGCCGCAGCTCTCTTGGTAGAAATGATCTGTGTTACCGGTAAGAAGTTATCGGAAATCGCAAAAGAAATTGAAAACGAATACGGTACTATTTATCTGGAAGAAAAGGATTACAAATTCAGCCAGGAGAAGAAGGAGGATATCTATCATACTCTTATGATAGAACGACAGCTTCCTCACTTACCTTTCGATGTTGAGAAAGTGTCCTATCTTGACGGCTGTAAGGTATACTTTGCCAACGGAGGATGGATTATTATCAGATTCTCCGGAACAGAACCGCTGCTTCGAATATTCTGCGAGATGCCAAAGTCTGGCCAGGCAAGACTGGTATGCGAAGTGGTAGAGGATTTCCTTCAATTACAGTAAATACTAGATGTTTAATATGGTTTTCTTCAATAATGAGATGAAATTCTTTGAATTTCATCTCATTTTAATTTTCTCAAAATGAGTTTAAAAGAAATAATTAAAAATGGACCACACCGGATAATCATGCTAAAATAAATGCAATCAATTGACTATTACAACAGTTATTAAGAAAATGTTTAGTATTTAGGAGATAATCTGTGAATAAAAGAACATTATTAATACTTATCGCATTATTTGTGAGTATAGTTTTTATTACTATTTATGAATACAGAAAAGTAGAAGAATTAGATATTGGTTTTATCAACGAAGAAAATTTTTCAATATATAAGGAATTTGTGCATGGTGTCAATAGTAACATTAATTATGATACGAAAACGACGATTAAAAATACTAAAATACCACCGAATTTGAAAGGATTGTATAAAACAGCGAAAGAAATAAAAACGATATATGATAAAGAACAAATAAGCAGCATACCTAATATGTATATTGGGAATAAAGGCATTTGTATTATAAAAGCGGATAAAAAACTCAAACAAGGTAACATGGTTAAAATCAGTTATTTGACTGACTCACGTAATCCTATAAAGGTAGGATACATATACAAAAATAAAGCATATATATGTGCTGCTGAAAGTAGAGAAAATAATTATTATGAGATTAATATACCTGTTCCTGTCGATGGTAAATTTAATTTGATTTTATACAATGAGATGGATTTCTCTACGTGTATAATTAATGGTAGCATAGTAATTAATTGAAAAAGGTATTTACTTTATTAATTCCTATGTTTACCAGATATTTTGATAAATAAGAGAAGGACCGTCCTGAAAAAGTATCATGGTGTCATTTAAAGGCAACATTAAAATTCGTTTTTAGGACAGCCCTTTTAGGTAGTCTGAATTTATAGACAAGTTGTTCCTCATAGTATCAGTCTTCTTTGACTGTTTTCACATTCTTCTTATCCAGCAGCAGATTGTAAGTAAAACCGGCGACTACAAAGAGACTTCCTACAAGTTTAAAGGGTGAAAAATCCTTTGAGACCAGCCAATCAATCAGAATACCAACAGCCAACTGGCCTAAGAATACCAAAAGGGTAAGATAAAAGGCCGGAACCCGAGGTGTTGTATAATTAGAAATCATTATAATGGCAACGCCAAGTACCCCTCCGAAATATGCCCATAAGGGAATCGAAGCAGAAGGAGCGGTAAATGAAAAACCTCTGTTTAATAGAAGCAGGAAGAGGATTGAGAAGAATATCCCGACAACATAGTTAATAACGGTAGCCTGGACGGTTCCTATTTTTTCTGCGAGCTTTGCATTGAGAATCCTGCCCAGCACTACAGTAATACCTGCTATAATTGATACAATGGAATAAAGAAACAGCATCTTGTTCTCCTCTCTGATAAAATTATTGAAATGCCATAATGCAGATACCGATACCGATAATCCCAAGACCAATCAGCTTCTTGGGATTAACTTTTATTGTTTTCATTCCAAGAAGGCCGAAATGATCTGTCAACAGGGAAAAGATTGTCTGCCCAAGAAGTCCCAGTGCCAGAGATAAGGAAACGCCAAGCTTAAGGTAAGCTATGTTGGTTAGCATTACGGTTCCGATTCCGATAAAGCCGGCGCTGTATAAATAAATCGGGAGACCTTTTGGCAGCTTCATTCTGGAACGCATTATCAGCATAATTAGCAGAATAGCAATTAATCCAGCCAGGTGAATGAGTACAGTGGACAAAAGATTCCCATAACCGTCCGACAGACTGCCATTAAAGAAAATCATAACGGAAGTAATAGCCCCTACAATCAGTGATATAATATAATTCATACATCCTCCTTAAATATCTTTACAAATTGTAATTGAAATATCTTTGCTTACTATAACATAAACAAGTTGCAAGGCATTATGACATATGTCATAATGGATAAAATATAGTTGAACTGCTATTTGTTTTGGTAATAAATAAGAATTTGATATTCAGGAGGCAGATATGCTTAAGGTAAATGATAAAGAAAAACTAATGGAATATGTCAGACGTTACAAGATGAATAATATATTCACAGAAGATATGACGCCGTATATGGAATTACTTATTTTTAAGAAGAATGAATTTATGGTAAAAGAAGGAGAGGAGATACCGTATCTGTTATTTTTAACAGAAGGGAAAGCAAAGGTATTTACCTCCTTAAGCAACGGAAAATCTCTTCTCCTGTGTTTCTATCAGGGATTTAAGGTACTGGGGGATCTGGAAGCGGTGGATTCTGTAAAAGCGGTGACAAATGTGCAGGCAATAGCTGATACCAGCTGTATTGGAATATCCTATCGCAATGTAAGAATGTTCCTGTTAGAAGATGCCAAGTTCCTGCGTTATGTCTGCTCTTCCCTGGGAGGAAAGTTGAACCGCTGTTCAAAAAACAGTTCGATTAATCTGCTGTATCCTTTGGAGAACCGACTGGCAAGCTATATCTATACGGCAGGGGAGAGAGTCAGCACAAAGCGGGAAGACAATCAGACTATGAATACAGTCATCTGTTTTGATGAGAATCTGACAGAGATTGCAGAACTTCTTGGAACAAGCTACAGACATCTTCTCAGAACTCTTTCAGAATTCTGCGATAGAAGGATATTAAAAAAAGAAGGCAGCTCCTACCTCGTCACAGAAGAAAAGACTTTAAAGGAGCTGTCCGCTGATTTATATAAGTGATTCCATAACTTCATTAAATACTTCTCCTATAGCTTCATTAATAACTAAGTCAGCTTTGTTATCAGCAGAAGTAGTACTTTTATTTATAAGAATAAGATTTTTACCCTTAAAATAGTTTATAAGCCCGGCAGCCGGATAAACTACGAGGGAAGTTCCGCCTATTATTAAAGTATCAGCTTTAGAAATGGCATCTACAGCACCGTTGATTACTTTATCATTTAAACCTTCCTCATACAGAACTACATCCGGTTTAACGGTTCCGCCACATTTCGTACAAGTAGGAACTCCTTTGGATTCTATTATAAATTTCGCATCATAGAATTCAAGACAATTGGCACAATAGTTTCTATGAACAGAACCATGGAGCTCAAAAACATTTTTGCTTCCTGCCATTTGATGAAGTCCATCGATATTCTGAGTTACGATAGCTTTCAGTTTTTTCATTTCTTCAAGTTTGGCTAACGCTATATGCGCGGCATTTGGTTTAGCTTGAGGATATATAAGCTTTGATTTATAGAAATCGAAGAATTCTTCCGGATATCTAATATAAAATGAATGGGATACCAGCTGTTCAGGGGTAAGTTTAATATTCAGCTTTTCATTAAATAATCCGTCTGAACTTCTAAAATCCGGAATGCCGCTTTCACAGCTGCAGCCGGCGCCGCCAAAGAATACTATGTTATCACTAGCCTTTATAATTTGAATTAATTTTTCTATTTTGTTATCCATATGTAATCATCTCCAAAGTATAATTTAATTACCTTTATTATGACATAGATAGTAAAAAAATAAAATATTATTGTGATATTTTCAATTTTGTTATCAATTAAAAAGTTGTAAATATAACTATTTATTCTTGAAATGTTTATAGTATAATGTTAAAAAAGGAGAATGCATTTATGAGGAATTAAGAAAATAGGGCTTGAGATACAGGTACGAACAAAAGTATATTAAAAATTATATTCAAATTCTGGCAGAAATTCATTAAAAATAAAATCATCTCTCATATTATAGGTAACAGAAAAATCCGTTAAGTAAATTTTTGTAGATGTTTGTAAAAAACAAATATCACAAAAATTTACACCGGAAGATAATATTATTAACAAAAAATGAGGTGATATTTATTCTATGTCAGACTTCATATTATATTACGATATTCTTGAATTGATTGTTGAATATTCCAAGGACTTGGGAAAACGATCAGAAGAATATGGAGAGAGCTTAGAGAAGAAGATTATAGCGGCGATTGAAAATGTTACCGGGGGCTCATCTGGAAACTTAATAAATGCAAGCAATTCGGTTAGTGAAAAAATCAAAGTCCTGAAACAAAAGTCCGAAGACTTCCATCAATTTGCAGTAAAGATTTCAACTCTGCTGGAAGTGGCACAACAGACGGATCAGGAAGTGGCAGATGCTATTGCAATACAAAGAGACAACTTTTTAGGCCATCATAAATCCCTCCGAATAGAGAATTGGAAGGAAAAA